>CANQFH010000001.1 GCA_947598425.1 uncultured Bacilli bacterium
TATATTATACATATTTATTATATAATACCCCCCCCGGAGTCAAGAATTTTTGCTATTGTATATTTTATTAATTAATGATAAAATTAGTTTAGGTTGATGATATTATGTACAACGGCGTCTTTTTAATTAATAATATTATTACTAGCAATATCTTATTTAAAGATTTTTGTACATTTACTTCATCTCCTTACCAAGTTTATGAAACCAAAGGGTTTCATTTTTTATTTAATAAAAAATACACAATATATCGAAAATATTGTGCATCTTAAGTTATTAATAATTATCTATTTAATTTATTTAAACATTTCTCTAGCAGTTCTTAACATTTGACAAGTATAGCCTAATTCATTATCATACCATGCTACTAATTTATATAATTTTTTACCATTAACATCGACAACATTAGTAAGAAGTCCATCTACTAAACATCCTAATCTTTTACCAATAATATCACTAGATACAATGGGATCTTTAGTTATTCTTATTGTATCATTTTGATTATTTAATAAAACATTATTTACCTCATCCACTGATGGATTATTCTTTAATTCTAAAGTTACATCTATAACTGAGCCATCTGGTACAGGAACTCTATAAGCTAAGCCATCTAATCTACCATTTAATTCTGGTATAACTAATCCAATGGATGCCGCTGCTCCAGTAGAAGCTGGAATTATATTTTGACTGGCTGCTCTTCCCCTTCTAGCATATATTCCTTTTTTATGAGTAATATCTAAAGTTTCTTGATCATTAGTAAAAGCATGAATTGTACTCATAAAGCCTTTTTCAATTCCAAAATTATCATTTATAACTTTTAATAATGGCGCTAAACAATTAGTAGTGCAACTAGAGGCTGAAACAACTCTCTCACTACCATCTAACATATGATGATTTACACCATATACTATTGTTTTCATATTTCCTTTACCTGGAGCACTTATTAATACCTTTTTAGCTCCAGCTTTAATATGTTTTAAAGCATCTTCTTCTTTAGTAAAAGCTCCAGTACATTCTAATACTAAATCAATATTTAAACTACCCCAAGGAAGTAATTCGGGATTGCTTTCTTTAAATACTTTTACTACTTTTCTATTAGCAATAATTATATTATCATCTTTAAAAGTTATTTCATTTTCATGAAAAGATCTATGAACAGTATCATACTTTAATAAATGCGCTAATTCTTCGGCACTAGATAAATCATTTATTGCCACTACATCAAAGACATTGCTAGTAATAATCTCTCTAAAAGCTATTCTTCCTATTCTACCAAAACCATTGATTGCTACTCTAATCATCTAATCCTCCTATAAACTCTCTTAAAATTGAATCTTTACTTATATATTCTCCCGGTATTGGAAAAAACATTTTTAAAAAATTTAATAATCTTCTAGCTTCTTCATAATAAATGCTTTCCACATTAATTGATCTTAATAAAGGTTCTACATATACTTTTAATACACCAACTTCATAAGGCAAAGCAGTATTAATAATAATATCAGCTTGATGAATATAAGGGAAAATATATTTTTCCTCGCCATTTCTAACACTTTGCCACTTATGAATAGTATTAGCTACTTTATATGCTCTAGTTCGATTATCCCTTACTATTCTTCTTATTAATCTTAAATCTACTGTTGAGATATAATTATGTCTATCAATATTTAGAGGAATAAAAGGACTTAAATATATTTTATACTTATATTTATTATCTATACTAGGAAGTAATTCGTCATTTAAACAATGTAATCCTTCAATTAAAATAATACTATTATCTTTTAATTTTATTTTATTATCATTATATTCTTTTTTACCGGATACAAAATTAAATGTTGGAATATCTACTTCTTCTTTATTTAATAGTTTCTTTAAAGTATTATTAAATAATTCTAAATCAATCGCATCTAATCTTTCAAAGTCATATTCCCCATTTTCATCTTTAGGACTTTCATCTCTTTCTTTAAAAAAGTCATCTGTAGATAATTTAACCGGGTTAAATCCTGCTGCTAAAAAATATGATGCTAATCTTTTAGTTGTAGTAGTCTTACCACTTGAAGAAGGACCCGCTATTAAAACAAATTTAATATTTCTATTACTAATAACTTTATCTACTACTTTAGAGATATCTAAATTAAATACTAATTCACAAGAATTAATAAATTCTTTAATATGACCATTACTAATATTTTCATTAATTGCTGTTGCATATTGCATATTTAATTTTTCTAACCATTCTTTACCTACTAGAAAAGAATTAATTATATTATCATAATGGACATACTCTGGTAAGGCCCCTTTACTTAATTTACTAGGGATAACAAATATTAAACGATTGCGACCTAAATAAATGATATCAAATTTAGTAATACTTCCAGTACTATAAGGCATATCAGAATAAAAATAATTATAATGACCTTTTAATTCATATAATGTTACTACTTTATCAGAGATATTTTGAATATTTAAAGCTTTTTCTTTTTGATTAATCTTCTTATAATATAAGATAGCATCTTTCTTCTTAATATTCAATTTATGAAAGACAATATCTTCTTTAATCATTAAAGCCATTAAACTTTTAATTTTACTTAAATCTTCTTGAGTAAGTATTTTATCTCCAATTATTTCTCCTAAGAAACCTTTAGGGACACTATGTTGATAAGTTATTTCTAAATCACTATATAATTCTTTTAAAGCCACTTCAAATAAAAATTCTAAGGCACTTTTATACATTTTATTACCAGTAATATCTGTTAAGTCTATAAATTCAATTTCTTCTTCAGGTATTATAACTTCATCTAAAGATAAAACTTCATTTCTTAATTTTACTCCTAATACTACTTTATTTAAATTAAGATTCTTAACTACATCATAATAAGTAGACTTCTTAGGAAACTCATAAGATTTACCATATATTTTAATATTAACATTCTCCACTAGTTATACCCTCTTATCATAAAAATATTTTAACATAAATTAATTATTTTTTGAATAAAAATTGAGTAAATTTTATATTATATTTATAGGTGACAAAAATATGAATATTATTCCAACAGTAATTGAAAAAGAAAGTAATAAAGAATATGCTTATGATTTATATTCGCGTTTATTAAATGATCGCATTGTTTTTATTAATGGGGAGATTAATGATAATACGGCTTGTATTGTTGTTTCTGAATTATTATATTTAGATAGTCTTAATCATCAAGATATTTATTTATATATTAATTCTCCGGGAGGGATGATTACCAGTGGAATGGCTATCTATGATACTATGAATTATATTAAAAGTGATGTCAGAACTATATGTATTGGACTTGCAGCTTCGATGGGAGCATTTTTACTGGCTAATGGAACTAAAGGAAAAAGATGTAGTCTCGCAAATAGTGAGATTATGATTCATCAACCTCTTGGAGGTACTAAAGGACAAGCAACTGATATTAAAATTGCTGCGGAACATATTCTGAAAATTAGAAGTAAATTAAATAAAATACTTGCTAATGTTACAGGTAAAAGTATTAAAACAATCGAAAGAGATTGTGAAAGAGATAATTATATGGATCCAAAAGAAGCCCTAGAATATGGGCTTATAGATGAAGTAATTTAATGCCATTTAATAATGGTATCACCTTCACTAGATAACATATATTTTTCTTTAGCATAACGAGCTAAATACTCATCATCCCCAAGTTTAGTAATTTCGGCACTTAATTTTGTTTCTTCATCAAGCAATGCTTGATATTTTTGTGTTAATTCTCTTTCTAATCTTCTATTTTGTAATATTTGATTCCAATCATTATATACACTTCCAACTAAAAGAGTTAACAAGCCAATACTTGTTAAAGTAATTAAAAAAAGTCTTTTTCTTTCCTTTTTACTCTTTCTATGCATATAATCATCCTTAAACTGATACTAGCACAGCTATTTAATATTTGCAATTCTTAAATTGGAGTTTTACAATGAATTTACTAACAATTTTATTATATAATACATATCCCGTAAAAAATCCTACAAATACCATTAATATAAAATAGATATGAAAATATCCTTTATTTAAATGATATATTAATATAATATATATAATAGTTATATCTAAAGTATATATAAAAGTTATAATATGTTTTAAATATACTTTCATATTTTTGATTAATCTAAAATTAAAGATAGTTAAATAATAAAAGAAGATTCCATATATAAAAGAAGTCAAAAGGGTTATTAATTGCATATTACTATTCATTATTTAAATAACTTAGTAAGCAAACTTTCTTCTTTATTTTTCTTCATATTTTCAATATAAGCAATACTTATTAATTTTCCTTTTATTTTTAAATTACCATCATGGGTATCTAATTTAACTATTTCTAAACCTTCTCCTTTTAATAATATAACTCCCATATTAGATTCCATTAAAAATTCTTGATCATCAAAACTACTTATCTTATTTATACCTGTTAAATTAATGATACTTCTATCAGTTATTTTTACTTCATGGCTACCATAATTATTTTGTTCCATAGCATCCTCCCTTTAAATACTATGTTTTATCACAAAGAAAAAGAACTAATTACTAGTTCTTACTTATATCATTAATTTTCTTCAGTTGGATTATTATATTCTTCTAATATTTTATTTTCAAACATTTCTCTAGTTTCAGAGTTTGTTGGATGAACAATATCTTCAAATCTTTCGTTATTAACCTTTCTTGAAGGCATTGCACAGAATAATCTATTTTCTCCTTCTATAATTCTAATATTGCTTACTACAAAGCAATCATCGATAGTTACAGTTGCATAACCTTTAAGTCTAGAACCTTCTCTATCTATTTTGTGAACACGTACTTTTGTAATTTCCATATAACCACTCCTTATCTTGAATATCACAACTTATAATAATTGTAAATCAATAATTTCTTTTTTGCAACTATTTTATTTAACTTAATTTATTTTTAAGACTATCCTTACCATCATAAGTACTTAAGACATTGGATTCAAAATTAGTAATTTTCTTTTTATTTTCTTTATAATTATTTATAGCACCATCTATTAAGTCATTTAATAATTCATGGTATTCTTTTTTCATTGGAGTAAAGAAGAAAAAGGCAAGTGAACCCGGAATAGTATTAGGTTCATTAACATAAACTTCTTTAGTTTTACTATTTACTAAAAAGTCAAATCTAGTTACTCCACTTAAATCTAATACTTTAAAAGCTTGAATACTTAAATCATATATTTTATTAGTTAATTCAGAATCTAATTTAGCTGGTATTTTAAACCCAGTATTACTAGATTTACTCTTAGATGATTTTAAATATTTATCTTCAAATGTTAAATAATCACTACTGGTTAACATTTCTCCAATTAAAGAATGTACTAATTGATCTTTATAACCAACAACAGCACAATCAACTTCCATTAAATTAGGAACCATTTTTTCTACTAATATTTTTTCATCATAACTAATAGCGTCTTCAATAGCCTCTTCTAATTCTTCTTTATTCTTAGCAACATTAATACCAACACTACTACCAAGTCTAGCTGGTTTAACAATTACTGGATAAGTTAACTTTTCAATTTTTTGGATAAGATCTTTTTGATTATTTTGATATTCATAATCATAAAACCAAACAAAATCAGTTACAGGTATTCCTTCACTTTTTAATACTAATTTTTGGACTACTTTATCTTGACCTAAGGAAGCTCCTAAGATTGATGGACCTACATGAGGTATTCCAATTAATTCCAAGTAACCTGCTAAAGAACCATCTTCTACTCCTTTACCATGCACTATAGGAAAAGCAATATCGATAGTGTTAACAATTTTTTTAAATAAAGAATTTTTATCTTTTAAAACATATTCATTACCATTCTTTTCTAATATTACTTCTTTAGCTATCTTTTTAATATTATCTAAATTTTTATAACTACTCATTTTTCTTAAAACATCACCAGTATACCAACATCTATCTTTACTGATATATAATGGAATTACTTCATATTTATCTTTATCTATATGATTCATCGCTTGGACAGCAGTTATAATACTTATTTCATGTTCAACAGATTCTCCTCCAAATATTACACCAACTTTATACATATATCTCACTCCTTACTATTTTCATTATATAAATCTGGTAAATCGCTTTGTAATAATACATAAGTGTCTTTATCTTTTAACTCTCTTATTAATTTAAATGAATCCATTATATTATTTAATATATGTACTTTATTTAAATTATAATTATTCTCTTTTAAACCATCATATATTGGTTCTGTTTGCTTCTTTCCTATTAAAATAACTTCATCTATTTGATATTTACTTATTAAATAACCAATATTTTTATTTTCTTCATAATACTTATTACCTAACTCGATCATTCCGGAAGTAATAATAATCTTTTTACCATTCATTTTACTTAAAACTTCAATCGCCATCTTACTACCTAAAGGATTATTATTATAAGAGTCATCTATTAAATTAATATCATAATATAATTTTCTTTCTAAACGATGGCTTACAGGTTTTAAGGCTTTAACACTTTTTATTAAGTCCTCTATTTTTATTCCTAATTTTCTACCTAACGCTATTCCTTCTAAAATATTATAAATATTATAATTACCTAATAATGTTGTCGTAAATTCATAATCTTTATTTTCATCTTTAAAATGCACTTTAAAACTAGTTTTATTACCATCTAATTTAATATCTTTAGCATAAATATCAACATCATGATTATCTATACCTATCCATACTATTTCACAATTATTCTTTATTTGATAATTAAGTTGTTTGGGATCATCACCATTTAAAATTCCAATACCATCACTAGGTAAGCTTTCAATTAATTCAAATTTAGTATTAATAATATTCTCTTCACTTTTAAATGTTTCTAAATGCGCTATTCCTATTCTAGTTAGAATACCATATTTAGGATGTACTAAATCACATAATTCTTTAATATCTCCTTTTTTACAAGCTCCCATCTCGACTACAAAATAATCATTAAATTTATCTAGATAATTATTGATTGTGAGTAAAATTCCATTTGGAGTATTATAATTTTCTGGAGTTTTATACACACTATAAGTAGAATTTAAAATACTATAAACAATATTTTTAGAACTTGTTTTACCATAACTACCTGTAATTCCAATAACATCCATCTTATTCATTGTAGCTAACTTATTTAAAGCTAACTTCTTATAATGAGTATATACTAAATATTCTAAAGGTTTATTAATAATATTAATGATAATTATTATAAAATATAATAGATATAAAGTAATATTTAGTATTTGGTAACAAATGTTATTATCAAATAAATTAAAGATAATTATGGTTAATAAGAGATAAAAAATATTAGTGGTTAAAAATAATCTTTTAACTCTACTAGTATACTTTAAAGGTATTTTATCTTGAGTATTTTTTTTATTAATAATAAATAATATAATTAGTAATAAATAAATAATACTAAATAAATATTCGATATTAGTAAAAAACATTATTATAGTTATTAGTACTAATAAATTAACATTAATTAAAATATTCTTTAAATGTTTAAATAACCATTTTAGATATCTATTATCTAAATTATATTTATTTTGTTGAAACATATGAAGTACTTTGGTATTCATTAAATTTAAATAAATAAAATAAATGATAATATTTATATATAACATAACCATCACCCTATTCTAAAAATGATTTTAAAATTGCTATTGTTTGATTTAATCTTTCTAAGTAAGCATAGTGAGTACATCCTTCATATATAGAAAGACCAGCATCAGGGATTAATTTAGCAAGTTCATAAGCATCATTAACATCAACTGCAGCATCTTCATCACCCCAAATAATAAAAGTAGGACATTTAATTTTAGTGGCATCATTTGTTAGATCAGTATTTACATGTTTAACTAATATCTCACGCATTCTTGGAGTGGCATTACGATAATCAACAGAGCCTTTTTGAATTTTAATATAATTAGCTAATCTACCGATTAAAGGTAATTTACTAAGTTTTTTTAATAATTTAACTTGCCATGATATTTTTTTAATTTTAACTTTATAAGGACTTGCTAATAATACTAAACGATGTACTGGATAAATTGAAGCATATAATAATGCTAATTTACCTCCGAAAGAATGACCAACAATACTTGGATTTTTAATATTTAAAGAGTCTAATAAAGCATGAAGCATTGTTACATAATCATTTAGGGACCAAGAAGTTTTCGGCTCTTCACTTTGGCCAAATCCTGGTAGATCAACAATAATTATACGATGGGTATCTTTTAGGGGATTGGCAAGCATTTCCATCATTTCAATATTTTGTCCCCAGCCATGCAAAAATAAAACTGCATTATTACCATTTCCATAATCTTTATAATTGATATTAATATCTTTATAATTAAACATTACATCACCTAAACTTCATCTATATTTTAGCAAATAGCTAGCTTAAAGTCTAGATTATAAGAAACGTAATTTAATATCCCCCGTGATATAATCATTATAAGAAAAACTTTTTTCAATTCCATCATTAATTATTGTAAATATATTTGGATATAATTTATATAATATTCCTTCGTAACGATTTATTTTATTACGCATCCCATAAACTGTTACAATCACTTTTTTACCAAGATTAATAGCTATCTTATTTTTAACAATATCTATATTCATCTAGGATACCCCACATACATAAGACCATTACCCATAATACCACCCATACCATCACTACCATACTTAGTTTTATCTAACATTTCTTTTAAATTAACTTCTTTATTTCTTTCAGTAAGGGCAATAGTAACAGCAATAATCATGAATATTTACTCTTTTCGGACTTGAAGCATAATTAGCCCCAGCTTTAATTAATTCTTCATAATTACTTTGACAAGCTCCAGCAATAATTACTAATTTATCATGACTTTTTTCATAATTACGAGCAGCTTTAACGGCTTTAATAAAATTCTTCGTATTTTTATAATTATTATTATCTTTAATATCCCCTTTTTTCTTATAATAAGCATCATGACCCGTAATAATTAAAATATCCGGTTTATATTCTTTTAAAAGAATTCCAACTTGTTCATACATATCTTCTTCTTTAATTCTTTTACCAATAGCCAGTAATCCTACTTTTTTATAATACTTTAAACATTTATCTAAATATTCATTATCTCCATCAATATGCAATATTTTACCAGGTAAATAAAAATAATCATTATCTACTATTTCTTTAGCTCTTTCATTATTATTACTATTATTATCTTCTTCAATATATTCACTTTTAACTAAATCATTATATGGACTATCAGCATATAATCTAACTTCAACTCCCTTTAGATAATACACACCATCTTTAATATTAATAACTTTAAATATAGTATCATTATCATAACTTTTCCTAGTTACAAAATCCCCTTTATTTATTTCCAAATGAATCACCACTTAATTTTATGCATAAATAAAATATCTATTACATAAGAAAAATGCTCATAATAAGCATTTTATCGAGATCTAACTCTGGTATATAAATTCTTTAATTCATATTTATCAATAGTAATTACTCTACCTCCTAAAGGTTTTATTTCTTCACCAAAAACTATCCAAATAGCATCTAAAGGTTTTTGAGGTATACTAGCATAGCCATCAGTAAAAATTATTTTATTTTCTACTCTATTAGTAAAAGCCTCTACTGCAACATCAAAGTTAGTACCACCACCACCTTGAAAAACCATATTTTCAATATCTTCTTCGCTTCTTATTTCATAAAATCCATAAAATTTAGTATCAAAGCAACCAACTTTCATTCTCGAATAAGGTAAAATATTCTTACATTCTCTTAAAAAGCTTTTTAATAAATCACTATCAATAGAACCACTAGTATCTAAAAGAATTTCTGTTTCCGGTACCATTCGTTCTTCTAAATTAGCCATAACCACACCATCTTCGATATAGGCATTTTTATAAGACCAATCAACATCATAATTAATAGCCTCTCTTAAAAGATAACGCCAATCTAATAATGGCTTTCCTATTCCAATATCAGTTATATCTAGACTATCACCATTACTTTTAGTACCAAAATTCATTGCTTGTTCAGCTATATCATTTTTTAATTTATCCAATTCTTCTTGTTTTTCTTTTTGATTATGTTGAAAAGCTTCTTTTTCTCCTATTTTACTAATCTTTTTAGATTCTTTTTGTAATTCATCTTTTTTATTATTGTTATTATTACTTTCTTCATTATTGGCTTGTTTCTTCTTTTCTAAAGCTTTTTTCCACATACTATGTGAGTCATGACCGGCATCTTTATTTTCTTGTTCATTACTATTCCCATTTTGTTTATTATCTTCCTTAACTTCATTATTACCATTAGAATTATTATTTTCATTTTGAGAATTTTGTTCATTGTTTTGTTTGTTTTCTTCATTATAATCTTCATCTTGGTTTTGATCATCACTATTTTGCATTAAGATTTCATATAATTTTTCAGCATCATAATTAATAGCTTCAGGGATATTAACGGCACCAGAGACTAATTTTAAACCATCCTTTTTTAAAAATTGATTAATAACGGCATCGGTTGCAATATTCCAAACATGTTCATCTTTATTTTCACTGCGATTGATATGATCAAAAGCAATATGACATACTTCATGTGCAAGGGTAAAGGTTTGTTCTGAGGCATCTAGTTTTTGCATAAAGTTCGGATTATAATAAATGACTTCCCCATCAGTTTCTGCTGTTTTAATGGAAGTATCTATTTGATAAGTAGAATTAGCTAAAACCCCTCCAAAAAAAGGATATTTTACTAACATTTTTCTTTTAATTGTTTCAATATCAAAATTCATAAACACCTCATACATGCGCTACTAAAGAATATATTTCTTCATTAATTGTATCTTTATTAATATTACTTGCTGTTAATATAATTACTACATTAGAAGGCAATTTAAATGTTGATATTTGCTTACTTTCTAATAATTCGATAAATTTTAATTGTTCTTCTTTAGATATAGTATCAATTCTATCTATTACAAGTAAACTCTTTTCAGCATTTAACTTCTTAAACCATTCTGGAGCAACATAACTATCATTATCATAATGGCCACATAATTCACTTTTGGATATATTAGCAGGTATTACTACTGCATATGGTAATTTACTTACATCAAAGTTTGTTAATATCGGAGCTACATTACTTATAATATAATTTTTTAATAATTCTTTTTTTTCTTTCATAATCTTCGACCTTCAGCTATTCTTGTTGTGGCAATTATTTCTAAACGAGATTCATCATTACGAACCCAAATGTTATCAAATAATGCAACAAGCTCCAAACCTAATTTTTTAACAAAATCTCGAACTTTGATAACATTTTCTTCATCTACTTGTGATAAATTCATAACTGTAGCATACTTTGAGGCAATATTTAATGATTCGATATTTTGATCAGTATAATTATCATTAAGAACAGCATCTAAAGTGATTATTGGTTCTTTACAAAAAGTTACAAACTCTCTAGTTATACCTTCTCCAACCAAAGCTCTTAACATCTCCGGATTATTGGTAGCATATAACATTTTAGAAGCCATTTCCCATTTTCGAGGATCAGCATTAGGTTTTTCACCATCATACTTACTGCGTAATGTTTCCCCTTTTCTATAGGCAATATAAGCACAGATAGCAGGATGAATATTATTTTCACCAGCCCACTTTAACCAACTTTCGGGAGTTGTTTTAATATACACATGAGCAAAGCGATTGAATAATGGTTCTGCAAGTTTATTAGCTGCTAAAGAATCATTCATTTCATTACCAGCAGCAACTATTCGAGCATTATTAGGTAAATTCCAAATACCATTAACTTCTTTATCTAAAATTATATTAAAAGCAATACCTTGAATACTTGGTAAGGCATTAGTTAATTCATCAAAGAAAACTATATGTAATTTATCAGGTTCATTTTCACATAACATTTCTAATTTTTTTAACCATGTTGGTTTAATATCAATCATTTCTCCAGTCTCAGAATTATATACACTTTTACCATTTAAACTTTCGGGAGTTGCATTTCTTAGATAGATAGTTATGCAATTTTTATCTATTTGTTTAACACGAGCACTTTTTCCTTCTGATGATGGTCCATGTAAAAATACTGCAACTCCACTTTCAATGGCTCCTTTGATTATATCTTCTTCACTTACTTTTTTTAAGTTAAAACCATAAGGATTATTTACTTTTTTTACTGTAACAAGTTCTTGAGTTAAATCAAATAACATATATCTATCTAAAAATTGGTATAATTCTGTTTTAGAAAAATCATCAAACCATTCTTCTGTTTGAGCAAATCTAATACCTCCAAGTAAACCTCTTCTAGATATTAAAGTATTTGTTTCATAATCCACTAACCATCTAACTGGAGATACTTCTATCCATACCCAATCACCATCTTTATATTTAATACCATTTGATAAAGTTACAGATTGTTCATAATTTAATCTCGCTTGAACTCTAACATATCTTTTATTATCATATAGATATTCTTTACAGGCTAATGGTTCAAAAGGCCTATCATCATAATCCGGAGTAGGATCGTTCTTATCAATGAAAAAATATCTTCCAGTTAATTGTAAATTCGAATGAACGACAGAAGAATTAAGTTGCTTTTGAATTTTACCATCGGCAGCATATTGAGGATATTCACCCAATTCTATTTCCTCGACTCCATTATAACCAATTATTCTTTCGCCTGGTGGCATTGCTGATATTTTTAATACTGGTCTAATAGCAGCGGTTCTAGTATTACAACTACAACCAAGTGGAACTACACACATTCTTACTACATGACCCATGGGGGTTACTGTTTTAGTATAAATCCAACCTGCATTACCTTTTAGTGGTCCTTCTTGAACAACTTTGGTAACATCAATATCACTATAAGCTCCAGTAACTAAAGCAAAGTCTGTAACTGCAGCTTTACTACCCCACTTCTTTATGGTCTCTAAAGAGTTATAATCATCTAATGAAAGGATACTTATATCTTCTATCATTTTATACCACCTATCCTACTAGCTTCTTTTTCCATAAGATTACTAATCTTAATATTATATAATTTTTCAACATCTTTATTACTCATACTAAATATTGGATTTAATAACCCTTTTGCATCGATAATATATTGATTATTATTTATTAAAATATTAATTTTAATTATTAACATTATTTTAGATATTCTTCTTAAGATATCTTTATTTAATTCTTTATTTATATGATATTTTAAACATATATCACTAATATCATCTAAATGCTTTTTATTATTCCAAATGATTCCTAATTTATTTAATAAATATTCTCTATTTAAATATAATAGTCCTCTTTTATATGCTGTTCTTTGATTAGATAACCATACCCCTAAAGGTAAACCATCTTGGTCATAAGTAATTCCATCTTTAGTACAAAAAGCTTTATTAATATTTAAATTACCGTAATAATGATGATAATTACAAGCTAAATCATAATATTTATTCCAAGTATAGTCTTGAACTTCCCAAATCATGCCAATACTATTTAATCTTTCAATATTATTTTCAGAAACTTTATTATCGTAATTTGCCGCTCTTTGACTATGCAACCATTTACTTAAATTAGTACCATATTCACTTACTTCATAACCATTAGTAGTTATAAAATTATCAGGAACATCTAAATTACCATAATGTTCATAGTAACTTTTAGCAAGGGCAAAATTGGCTTCCCAATCTAACTTACTGGCATCCCAGACCATACCTAATGCTTCTAACTTAGCTATTTTATCTTGAGATAATTCATTATTTGTATATAGAGTTCTTTGTCTACTAATCCATCGACCTAACTTATAATCAGGAATACTATAAGTATTATCAGTGATAAATTTAATAGGTATTAAGATATTATTATGTTTTTCTTGATATTCCTTTACTAAATGATAACTTTTCTCCCATAAGCTTTCTTGTTTAGGTATATCGATACCATAAACTTGACTAGCCTCTAATAAAGACATATTGAATATAGGATGGACAATACCATCACTATTAGTAATACTTTCATTAACTCCTAATAAATAGTTGATTTTAATTTTAAATTCTGCCGCAGGCATTCTTTGTAAAACTTTTCGATTTAATTTATAATCTATACTATATGTTTCATATAACTTTTTAACACTATCTTTTGATTCTTTTAATATCCAAGTCATTCCAATATTATTTAATTTACTAACTCTCTCTGATTCTAATATTCCATTTAAATGATTGACTCTTTGATCATGAATCCAACTACCTAAAGGAAAACCATTTTCATTATAAGTAATACCATCTTGGGTTTTAAAACTACTAGATATATACAAATTACCATGATAATGATAGTATTTACTAGCTAAATTATAAGCCTCTATCCATTTCATATTTTACCCCCTAACTATAGAATCTCTTTGATATAAATTGATACCATATTCTTCTATGATATCTTTATTAGACATCTTAAATATTTTATTTAATTTACCATTAACGTCTACAATATTTTCATTTACACTTTGTAAATAATCTATTTTTAACATTAATTCTTTTTCAGATATTCTTTTTAAAATAGCTTTATTTAATTCATAATCAATATGATATTTTAAACAAAGATCTTTAACAGTATTTTTATTTAATTTTATATCCCAAATCATATCAATATTATTTAATTTAGTTACTTTATCAGGACTTAATTTTTCTTTTTGATAATCACTTCTTTGCAGACAAATCCATTGTCCTAAACTTAATCCTTCGATATCAGCATTAATACCATCTTTAGTAGTAAATCTTCTATTAACATTTAAATTACCATAAAATTCATAATATTTTGTAGCTAAGTCATAATATTGTTCCCAAATATAATCATGAGTATTCCAAACCATTCCAATATCCTCTAACTTATCTATTCGATACTGACTTAACTTTCCTAATCTATATTCTTGTCTTTGTTCAGCTATCCAGTGTCCTAAACAAAGGTTATTACTTACATAATCAAAACTAACCACTAAATTACCATTACTTTCATAATATTGATATGCTAAATTATAATAACTTTCCCAAGTATTATCATAACAGTTCCAGATCATTCCTATCAAATTTAATAAATATTCTCTTTCTTCATATAAAGTTTTTGTTTGATATTGATTTCTTTGAATATGAATCCAATTAGCTAAAGGTAGACCTTCATTATCATAATTAATACCATCTTTAGTTTTATATCCAGCTGGTACATCTAAATTACCATATTTAGTATAATAATTACACGCTAATGTATAATATTTATTCCAAGTATAATCAAATGAATTCCAGATCATTCCCAATTCATTTAATTTCACTTTTCGATATCTTAATAATGTATTTGCTTGATAAGCACATCTTTGAGAATTAACCCAGCTTCCTAAAGAAAAATTAGGAATACTATATGTAGCATCAGTTACAAACTTAGCTGGAACATTTACATTATGATTTTTATCTTTATATTCTTTTAATAAACTATAAGCCTCTATCCATTCCATATCTATTTTCCTTTTCTATTATAACTAAAAGCATCCCAAATCATATTAATCTTATTTAGTTTATCTATTCTATCTTGAGATAATCTTTTCTTTTTATAACTATATCTTTGACTATTAATCCAAACCCCTAAAGTAATACCATCTTGATTATAATTTATACCATCTTTAGTTATAAAATCTCTTTTAACTCGCAAATCACCATAATAATTATAATATTTACTAGCTAAATCATAACAAACTAACCAATTATAATCATGAGCATCCCAAATCATCCCAATAGCATTTAACTTAGTTATTTTATCTTTATTAATAACTCCTTCAAGATAACTACTTCTTTGATAATGAATCCAGGAACCTAAAAATAAACCACTTTTCGTTTTATAACTATAAGGAATATTTAAATTACCATTTAATTTATAATAATTTTGAGCTTCTAAATAGTATTTCTCCCAATTATTTTTATTCCATAAGATACCAATATCATTTAATTTGTTAATCTTATCTGCACTTAAAATTCCTTGTTTATAATCCCTTCTTTGAACAGATATCCAAGCTCCTAAGTTAACACCATTCTTAGTTTGATAACGATTAGTAATATCAAGATTACCATGACTTTTATAATATTTTTGAGCCTCTAAATAATTTTGATTCCATAAATATTCTCTGACATTCCAAATCATTTTAATTTTATTTAATTTAGTAATCTCTTTTTTTGTTAATAATTCCTTTTGATAATTACCTCTTTGAATACTTATCCATCTACCTAATTTATAATTTGGCACACTATAAGTGTTATCTGTAATATATTTAAAAGGTATTAAACAATTTTTATTCTTTTGATAATATTCGAAAGCTAAATTATATATCTCTTCCCATTTCACAATTTATCCCCCTTTGATATAAATCGATACCATATTCATTAATGATATCTTTATTAGACATTTTAAATATTTTATTTAAATGACCATGATTATCTATAATATTTTCATTAATACTTTGTAAATAATTTATTTTTAATATTAATTCTTTTATTGCTATTCTTTTTAAAATATCTTTATTTAATTCATAATTGATATGATATTCTAAACAAAGATCTTTAACTTCTTTTTGATTTAGTCGTATATCCCAAATCATCCCAATATTACTTAATTTAGTAATTCTATCGGTACTTAAAATACCTTTTTGATAATTATATCTTTGAGTATTAAGCCATACTCCTAAAGGTAGGCCTTCTTCATCATAAGTAACACCATCTTTAGTCTTAAATTTTCGATGAATATGTAGATTACCATAACTTTCATAATATTTAGTAGCTAAGTGATAATAAACTTCCCACATATAAGTAAGAACGTTCCAAATCATCCCAATGCTATTTAGTTTATTAATTCTTTCTGGACTTAAATTACCATAGCTATTTCTTTGATCATGAATCCAACTACCTAATTTAATACCATCTTCTTCATAATCTATCGGTACCACTAAATTATTATTCTTTTTATAATAATTACAAGCAGCTTGATACATTTGCTCCCAACTATCTTTTTGATAAAACCAAATGATTCCTAAACTATTTAATTTAGCTATCCGTTCAGGACTTAATTTACCTAACTTATAAGATTCTTTTTGATGAGCTAACCATCTATTTATAGAAGTATCTAAAACTAAATTAATATTCCCATATTCTTCATAATATTTTTTCAAAATATTATATTTTTCTTCCCAATTATTTTCTCTTTTATTCCAAATAATACCGATACTTTCTAATTTATTAATTTGTTCTTTACTTAACTTACCTAAACTATATTTAATTTTAATATTACTAAGCCATATACCTAATTTAACACCATTTATAATATAATCTTTAGGTATATTTAAATCACCATGACATTCATAATATTCTTTAGCTAATTCATAATTATAATCCCACATATACTACTCCTTACTTCGATTTACGACTTTTTCTAAAGTTAACTTTATATACTTCATTAATATCTTTTAAAGACATATTAAATATGGGATGAAGTATGCCTTCAGAATTAACTATATCTGCATCAATACTTAATAAATAATCTATTTTAGCTTGAAATAATGCCGGGACTGTTCTTTTATAATTCTCTTTATTCTTTTCTAAATCTATACCATAAGTTTTACATATATTATTCATAATATCTCTATTAACTCTAGTTTTCCAAACTATTCCAATATTATTTAACTTTTCTTCACGATCTGGATACAATTTATTATTATTTCTAAAATATTTTTGATCTCTTAACCATACTCCTAAAGGTAGACCTTCTTCACAATAAGTAATTCCATCTAAAGTTTTAAATTTATTTTTTATTTTTAAATTACCATAATGATTATAATAAGTTTGAGCTAGGTTATAATATTGCTCCCAAACATAATCATAATAGTTCCAAATCATTCCTATCTTATTTAATAATTCTACACGAGAATCTATTAAAATACCTTGATTATATGTACATCTTTGGTAATGAATCCATGCTCCTAAATTAAAATCATTAACTACATAATCATAAGGTATAGCTAAATTACCATTTAATTCATAGTATTTTTTAGCTTCTAAATAGTTTTGATTCCAATCTTCATCAATCATATTCCAAATAACATGAATCTCTTCAAGTAAAGATGCTCTTTCTGAACTTAAATTATCACTAGAATATAAATATCTTTGAAGTGCTAACCATTTTCCTAATTTAATATCATTGATTATATAATCTTTTGGAATATTTAAATTACCATGAGTATGATAATAATCTACTGCGAGTTGATATATTTCATTCCATCTATTATTATTCAACATAAAAATAACCCCCAAAATATAGGGATTATTCTAACATTATTATGATAGTTTGTCAAATTTTTCTATTTAGATAATGTTTACTAAATTATTTAATATTAATTTTACTAATATCAACATCATTTAAAAGAATATCACTATTATTAAATTCAATAAAAGTATTACCATCTTCTATACTATAATCTAAATTATTTAAAGGTATTGCTAATTCTAAATAATATTGAGGTACTTCTTCAATACCACTAGCTTTAAGAGCACTATTTTTTAAAGAATTATAAAATAATAAGATATTCTTATTAGTAACTAAAACATTTAAATTATAAGAATAATCATCAATTTCAACATAACAATTGTCCTTTTCAAATAATACTGTTTCTTCTTTTTTAATAAAATCATAATTATACATAACCATTCCTCCTTATATAATTTTACTAATCTCTTGAAATACTTCTTCATCTAGTTGTTCAGCTCGAACATTCTCATCTAATTGATATTTATTTAAAACATCTAATATTTTATCAAAATCATAATTACTTAAATTATTTTTTAAAGTCTTTCTTTTCATTTTAAAACTATCATTAATTAATTTAAAATACACTTCTTTATTAACATCTAATTTAGTAGCTCTTTTGGTAAATTTAATAATGGCACTTTCAACTTTAGGCATGGGATTAAAACACTTCTTACTTACTTTAAATAACTTAATAACATTATAATAATACTTTAAATATAAGGTAATACTACTATAATTTGAAGTACCAGGTAATGCTGTAAAACGATCAGCAACTTCCTCTTGAACCATAAATACCATTTCTTGAATATCTAAATCTAAGTTAATTAAATATTTAATAATTGGAGTTGTTATATAATATGGAAGATTACCAACTATATATAAATGATGATATTTAATATCTTTAATATCTTCTTTAATATTACTTTTTAAAATATCTTGATAAATAATTTTAGTACGATTATTTTCTAAATTATTTAAATAAGGCTTTAAATCAGTATCGATTTCATAACATATCATTTGACAATTTTTTTGTTGCAAATACTTAGTTAAGGCTCCCATACCGGGACCTATTTCTATTAATAAATCATCTTCTTCTGGATTAATATTATCACTTATCTTATTGATAATATTTTGATCGATTAAAAAATTTTGACCTAAAGTTTTTTTAGCTTTCACCATTACCCCATCCATTTCTTAAGACATCATAAGTAATAACTTTGCGTCCTAAGTTAAGGGCATAATCTAAATTAGGACTAAGTAAATCTAAGGAATTACCACGAACACCACGATCTAAAACAATTGCCACTATTGGTTCTTTAGATAATTTATCATAAGAAAAACGCACAATAGAGCCACAAGATAAATTACTAGAAGATGCTACAATATGAACAGTACCATAAGTATCATCATGATAAGTAGTTTTACCATCTTTTATATAATAACTAGGCATACAACCTAAAGTTCCATTACATAAAGGACAATTAAACACATAACCAGTTAAATCACCAGTATAAGTATCTTTAGCACTATAAATATCATTAGCTTTAAACTCTAAAGCTTTTAAAGCCATGGTAGATAAATTAACAGTTTTATTAATATTATCACTATATGATTTAGTTTCAATAACTTTTATATAATTAGAAGCTGCTACTGCAAAAAGAATAATAATAAATATACGAATAATACGATTTAATACTTTTAGCATTTTTCACCTTCTTTTATTAAGACAATTATACAAAAGTTATAAAATTTTGTCAAAAAAAAGCAGCTTTGATAATTATGAATTGCTTTTAAAAATGGTCGAACAATAATTAAATAAAACATTATATAATATATAGATTAAATTTTTCATTATAAGCAAGCCCTTCTTTCTCATAAGAGTATCTAAATATTTGATAAGCATTTCTTAATTCTTTTAAATTTAATTCAAAATCAATATTACGATCTTCAATAGAATAATACATCTTCTTTATTTCTTCTTGATCTTTATTATTTATTAAATGATACAATTTATAAAGATTATGGATACGACGACAAGTTTGTAAATTATTATACGCTAGACTTTTTAAAAACAATTCAATAGCAAAAATCATAATACTATTTAATTCAATAGAATGAATTAGATTTGCTCTTAAAGAGATATTTATAATATTAACATAATTACATGCTGATTTATAAACACTAAAGGCATAGTCATGATAATCTTCTTCATTTTTATCTTTATTTTTATCTAAATCTAAATACATAATACTACTCCTTTATTTATATAATACTAAAATATTACTAATAATTAAAGAATTTTAACTTTTTAATATAAGTATAAATGTCTTGTTATTTAACAAAATAATAATGTGATAAATATGGCAAATAATTTAAAAAAATATAATAAAAAAAGAAACTTTAATAAAACTAAAGAACCAATTGGTAAAAAGAAAAAATCTTCACAAAAATTAAGATTTGTAGTGCAACATCATTTAGCAAGAAAAGATCATTATGATTTACGATTAGAATGGAATGGAACAATGAAAAGTTGGGCAATACCTAAAGGGCCTTCATATAATCCTAAAGATAAAAGACTTGCCATCATGGTTGAAGATCATCCCATTAGTTATCGTAATTTTGAAGGTGTAATACCAAAGGGTGAATATGGAGCAGGTACCGTTATGGTTTGGGATGAAGGTTATTGGGACGCTATTACTAAAATAAATAAGTCATTTAACACGACCATGTTTAAATTTATTTTAAAAGGTAAGAGATTAAAAGGGGCTTGGACATTAATTAATTTTAAAGATGATAATTGGTTACTTATAAAAGAAAAAGATGAATATTATGAATATCAAGATATTAAAAAATTAAATAAAAGTATTAAAACCAATAGAACTTTTACAGAAATAAAAAATAATGTTACTAATACTAAGACATCAATTAAAAATAATATTATAGATAATATCACCATAACTAATCCTGATAAGGTAATATTTGATAAGCCTTTAATTACTAAATTAGATTTAGCAATATATTATCATAAAGTAGGTAAAAGAATGTTACCTTTTATAAATAAGAGAATTATAAGTACGATAAGATGTCCTGAAGGAATCAAAAAAGATAAATTTTTTCAAAAACATTTAGATAATAACAATAAGGGTATTGGAAAGATAATATTAGAGAATGATAATAATAATAAAGAAGACTATTATTATATAAAAGATATAAGTGGTCTTATTAGTGAAGTTCAAAGAAATAGTTTTGAGTTTCACACTTGGGGCAGTTTAGTTAATAAGTTAGAACATCCAGATATTATGGTATTTGATTTAGATCCAGATGAAAATTTAAGTATTGCTAAAATACGTGAGGGAGTTAAAGATTTAAAAAGTATATTAGATGAATTACAATTAAAAAGTTATTTAAAAACTAGTGGTGGTAAAGGTTATCATGTAGTTGTACCAATTAAAGAAAAAATGACTTGGAAAAAGTTTAGAGAAACCGCTAAAAACATTGCTAAAATAATGGAAATAAAATGGCCTGATAAATATACTAGTAATATAAGAAAAAATAAAAGAAAGGGTAAAATATTCATTGATTGGGTGAGAAATACCAGATCATCTACTTCAGTTAGTCCTTATTCAATTAGATTAAGAAATAATTGTCCGGTATCTATGCCTATTGCATGGAGAGAATTAGATAAGATTAAACCCAATGAGATTGGGATTAAAGATGCTATTAAAAGATTAAATAGAAAAGATCCTTGGAGTGATTTCTTTGATTAAATAATTATTTTATACATGCAAAAAGATGTTTTTTTCAACATCTTTTTTATTAACTTATTGATAAGACTAGTCGGAAACCAACACTAGTATCCACGTTGCCATCACCAGCACCAAAGTAGAACTGGCCGGTCAAAACTCCGTTGTTCCAATTACCACCACGACGGAACCAAGGGTGGGAAACGACAACAAAATACGAGGCATCGGCATACCAACTATTATGATTTCGATCACTATTGTCACTATCTTTAAATGCAAAGAATGGTCCCATTTCTCCTGTGGCATCACCTAAGATTCTTTTGTCATAAGAATTTTCACTACTATCTGCAGCATAAACATCAAAGTAATCTTTATATTTTCCTGTTAAATCTGTATCATTATCAAAACCACTATTTCCAGTATTTCCACTTATATATGAAGATACATATTCATAAGCACCTCCAGACATATCATACACTCCAGTGATATTTCCTGTGGTACTGGCTAAATAGCCCGTTGCAGTATTATATGGTTGAGATTTTCCATCATCACCTGTACTTTCTGTTCCTGGATTTGTGCTTTGATCAGCATTATATGAGGAGTATCCGGTTTTATATGTTTTGTTATTATTTATATTTATTTCTCCACCTATTCCATAGGATGAGTGTGATAGATATGCTACTGCTCCCCATTCAGTATTCTTCATCATATGACTTTTTAATTCTATTTTATAGTTATATGCTGACATAAAGAAGTTCTTTACTGTAGCTTTTCTCCATGAGTATACATTTGGTTTTATGATTATTTTTGTTGAATCTTGTTTGTTTTGTTCAGCTCCTTGTGTAGTCCATCCTTCTGGTGTTATTTGAGTTTCATTTTCTCCATCTTGGTTATATCCTGTTTCAAATTTTCCTACCCAGATTCCATTTAATTCTATATCTCCTAAGGTAAATGCTGGATGAATTAAATAGTCGTTTACATTTATACCTGTACCTCCACTTGTTCCACTTTTTTTAGTTGTACTATCAACAATTACATGATTTGTATCTCCGAATACCACTTCTATTATTCTAGAATTATTTAATAATTTTCTTATTGCATATTGGTCACCAGTATCTTCTTTTATATTTGCTATATCACTAAACGGAATAACTTTATTATAATCCCCTGTGTTCCATATTTTATATTTATATCTTGGGATCCATACAAAATAACTTTCTATATCTTTTTCATCTATTTCATCTCCAGTAGAATATTTTGTCTTTGCTTCATCTACTAATATTACTGCATTCGCCCATCTCTTTTCACTATAATTATACCATTCTGTATATAAATTGGCATATTTTACTGTTCCATCTGGATCTATTGTTACTGGTATTAATCCTTGTTCTGAACCTTCTTTACTTAGTACTGGATCTGCTCCATTTAGTATTGGATCAACCCATTTTGTTGTACTAACCCCACTTCTTTCATATAATTCATCTATTGATTTTTGAACATTTTCATAATCTCCATGACTTTCAGTATTATCATAACTTACTTCTTCACTATCTATTGCAGCTATGTTGTCTAATGCGTATACACTTCCAATTGATAATACTAATCCAATTAATATTCCTACTATTAATTTATAATTGTTTTTTAATGTTTTAGATATTCCCTTCATTATTCATTCCCTTTCCATATTCCATATAATTCATCTATGGCACATTGCACTGTCCCACAATTTGTTACTCCTTCTTGAGGTTTATATATTAAATATTTAGCTTCGGCTGGTTCAAAGTATAATGTACAATATACTGCTACTTTACTCTTGACACTTATGCCATTATTAGTTCTTTTTAAAGCATCTTTCACTAATTCTTCTTTACTATCTATACAATAACTTCTAGTAAAATTTATTATATATCCTTTAGGAAAGGTATTACCATCATATTTTACATAATCATCTTTTTCTCTTATATACATAGCAAACATTTTACTATCTATCTTATCATTTAATCTTACTATATCTAATTCTTTACTAGCATAACTTATGGGTATTACCAAAGTAATAATACACATTAAGATAATAAAACTAATGATTTTTACCTTATACTGCTTCATAGTGGCTCACTCCTATTTAAATACATTATATCACAAAAAATACAATTTGTAATACAATTTGTGTAACTTACTATTAGTATTATAAAATTTTAAAATTTTATACAAGGAGTGATATTATGGAAAAGTTTAAATTACCGGATATTAGCAAGGAAAAATCAGTCTTAAAAACGATAAGAATCAAATATAGTACTTTATGTAAAATTGAAGAATTATGTCAAAGTAATAACATGTCTGTTAATAGATTAATTAATGAATGTTTAGAATTTGCTTTAAATAACATTGAAGATGATGTTAAAGAAAAGATAGGCATATAAAAGGATGTTTTTAATTAAACATCCAATTTATTTACTATTAACTTTTGAATTATCTTTGCATATTTTAAATCTTCTTCACTTTTTTTAACATTCATAATAACAATTAAGCCACTACTATCAGAAGAAGTAACTATAGGTACTACGGTTATATAACCTTTTATATTACATATTACATCTTCTTTTTCAGGTATATATTCTTCTCTATTATCTATTAAATTCTTATATTTATTATCTAATTCCATATTAATTACTTGTTGTAAATTATTACTTCCCACAATTACTTTTTCTCTATCAGTAATAATTACTCCAACATTACATACTTCACTTATAATATCACACAATAACTTTCCTAAATCTTTAATATTCTCTACTTGAGAATATTTTTTTATTATTATATTATCATCATTAGTATAAATCTCTAATGGTTCACCATCTCTTATACCTAGATTACATCTTATTTCTTTAGGAACCACTATTCTACCTAATTCATCAATTCTTCTAGTAATTCCACCTTTACTCATATACTACACACTCCTATACTATAGTCTATATAATTTTAATAAAACTATACTAATTATCTTTTATTGCTATTAATAATTTAACTAAATAATATATATAATGTTTTTCTAATCCTTTATAATATAATGTAATAATAATATTCTTATTCATATATTTAATATTAAATTTATTAGATATACTCATGGTTTCAAATAATAATTTATCTCCCTTAATATTATTAGATAATTCTTCATTTAATACAATCTCTATTGTGCGATCATCTTTTTTAACTTTATTAATATTTAACATCTTACATAAGTTAGTAAACCATTCTTCATACATATATATTTCCATATCTTTATCAATATTACCAAAACGATCTTTTAATTCATTTTTAACTGCTTCTAACTTTTCCATAGAGTCAATTTCATTAATTTTTTGATGTATTTCTATTTTAATATCTTCATCACTTACATACTCATCTTTAATATGCGTAGCTACTTCGATTAAATTACGATTATCATCATCTTCTTCTTCAACATATTCTCCCTTATCTTTTTTAATTTCATCTTCCACTAATTTCATATACAAACTAATACCTACAGAGTCAACAAAACCAGCTTGTTCACTACCAAAGATATCTCCAGCCCCTCTTAAAGATAAATCTCGCATCGCAATTTTATAACCACTACCTAATTCCGTAAACTCTTTAATTGCTTGTAATCTTTTAACTGCTATTTCATTTAACATTTTCTTTTTATCATATAAAAGATAAGCATAAGCAACACGATCACTTCTACCAACACGGCCTCTAATTTGATATAACTGAGCTAATCCAAAATTATCAGCATCATACACTATTAAAGTATTAGCATTAGCAATATCAATACCATTTTCAATGATTGTCGTACATATTAATATATCATATTTATAATTAACAAAATCATCCATGATATTTTCTAATTCTTCTTTAGTCATCCGGCCATGAGCATAATTAATCCTAGCTTCTGGTACTAAACTTTTAATATGATCTACAATACGATCTAGCCCATCTATTCTATTAAATAATATAAATATTTGTCCTTTTCTTCCTAATTCTTTATATATAGCATCTTTAATTAATAAATCATTTTCTTCAACTACATAAGTTTGAACAGGATATCTATTAATTGGAGGAGTATCTATAATAGATAAATCTCTTAATCCAGATAAAGCCATTTTTAAAGTTCTTGGTATTGGAGTAGCTGATAAAGTTAAAACATTAACATCATTTTTTAATTCTTTTATTTTTTCTTTATGTTTAACACCAAAACGTTGTTCTTCATCAACCACTAGTAAACCTAATTTTGCGGGTTTAATATCATCACTTAATATTCGATGAGTACCTACTAAGATATCTATAGTACCATGAGAAAAACCATCTAATATATACTTTTCTTCTTTTAAAGTCGTAAATCTATTTAATAGTCTTATTTCTACTGGAATATCTTTAAATCTTTCTTTAATAACATTATATTGTTGTTTTGATAATATTGTTGTTGGACATAAATACATAACTTGTTTATTATTAATAACTGTTTTAAATATACCTCGCATCGCCACTTCAGTTTTACCAAAACCAACATCGCCACATAGTAAACGATCCATAGGTATTGAACTATTTAAATCTCGATTGATTTCATCAATGGCTTTTAATTGATCTTTAGTCGCAGTATATTCAAAAGAAGAAGCAAATACTTCTTGTTCTGCATAATCTTTATATGGAGTACCTTTAATTTGAGCTCTTTTCGCGTATAAATCCATTAATTCTCTTGATATATCCTGAGCTTTCTTTTTAACTGCTAATTTAGTTTTAGCCCAACTAGCAGAATTTAATTTATTTAATTTAGGAGGTATACCATCTTTAGAAGTATATTTATATATAGAATTAATTTTTTCTACTGGAATATATATTTTATCATTACCTTCATATAATAATTGAATATAATCTTTATCTAAACCATCTTTCTTTAAAGTAACTAAACCATTATATATTCCAATACCATGATTTATATGAACTACATAATCTCCCTTTTCTAAATCATTATAACTTTTTATCTTCTTACCAACATGTAAATTATTAATATATTTTTGAGCTACTTTAACTTCTATCCCGATATCACTTTCAGATATACATACAATATCATTTAATATAAACCCTTTACTTATCTTTTCTTTAATGATATTAGCACCAGGTATTAAATTCTTAATTGTTTTTATTTCTTTATCTAAAGATAAATAAAAATATACTTTTTTTCCTTCTTTAATCCATTTATTATAAGTATCTTTTAAATAATCAAAATTCTCATTAAAATGAGGTATTTCGGTACTAACTATATCTGTTGGATTATTAATAGTATCAATATATAATTCATACTTAGGATTAATATCTTCTAAATTATACAAATATTTTTGATTATTATCTTGTTGATATTCAATTAGTTCATTACATAATTTTTCATATGCTACATTTATTTGTTCTTTATTTAAATAAACCACTATTGGATTATTAGCATAATCATATAAAGAATTATGAGAAGTAGTCTCTATTTCTTGAAAAGGTTTAATAATAATATTATCAATATCATTAATTTTTCTTTGGGTATTTTCATCAAAATATCTAATAGATTCAATAGTATTACCAAAAAACTCTATTCTTATAGGATGAAGTTCATTTACAATATAAATATCGATTATAAATCCTCTTACGGAATATTCTCCAGAAGTAGTTACTAATGATTCTTTATGATAACCAAAACTATCTAAAGTATTTAATAATTCTTCCCTATTAATAGCATCATTTACTTTTAAAGTTAAAGAATCTTTTTCATTTAGAGAAGGTAAATATTTTAAATAACCCATTAAATTAGTAATAATTATATTATTTTTAACTTTTAAT
>CANQFH010000002.1 GCA_947598425.1 uncultured Bacilli bacterium
GTTTGAATTTGACTATTTTTCTCAATTACCCCCTCTTTTACCTGTCTAATCTATTGACTTATCTCCCAAGGTTTATGGCCTTCTATTTTTCTTGCTTTTTAATTTTCTTATTTATTTCATTAGTGTTTTTCCAGATCATTATTTTTATTAATCCTAATTCAAAAGCTATTCTTAATAATATATTACCTAAGACCAATGTTAAAATGAATGAGAAGAAATTAACTGTGATGAATGAAAATGAGATTAATGTAATAAAGAATGCTAAAACAATATAAACTACTTTTAACATATCTTCAATTAACATTGTTTGAAAATTAAAGAAACTTCTCACACTTTCTAAAAATTTATTTGGCATTGGTTTATCTGATTTAAAAAATACAAAATAAACAACGATACCTCCAACTACAGCTAAAACTAAAGATACAATAGTCCAAATAGCTATTCCTGTAATTTGTTCTGCAACTTCATTTGCAGGATTGTCATAATAATACATGCTAAAACTCCTTTCTTTACTAAAAGTATACAATTATTTTTTTTATTTAGCAATTTTTATATCATAAAAATTACATTTCTTACATAATTCTTCAACTTTTTGATGACATTTAAAGCCATTTAGCATATTATTATATTTTTTACTACTTTTAATTTTATCTAAATCATCTATAAATATATTTCCTAATTTAATAACGCCATTAACATCTAAACAACATGGTACTATATCGCCATTAGTTAAGATACCAATATGATCTTTTAAAGCATAACAAGTACCCTTTGAATTATAATAATCATTATCTAAAGTTGGCCACATAAATTCTTCTTCAATACTTACAAAGACATTTTTTCTTATTTTAAAATTATTTTCTAATTTAATAGTTATACTTAATTTATTACTTAAATAATCAATTATTTCTTTATTATATATATTATTTACCCAAAATCTTAAAGAAATATAAGTATTATTAGCTAGATTATTAATTACTTCAATTATATTATCTAAATATTTTGTCATACTTATATTATATTTAGGATCAAAACTATGTAATGAAATATTTATTTGTCGAATATTTTGATTATTTTTAATTCTATTAATTAAATAACCATTAGTGGTAATATTAATATAAAAGTCTTTACTTGCTAAATCGATAAATTCATTAATTAAAGGATGTAATAAAGGTTCTCCAGAGACATGCAAATATAAATACTTAGTATAAGATTTTATTTTATTTAATATTAGTAAGTATTCTTCTTTACTCAAATATTTTTTAATTCTGTTATTCTTTATGCAGAAAGAACAATCTAAATTACAATTATTAGTTATTTCTAAATAAATCTTTTTATACATAAACATCTTTTATATTATAGCATGTATTTTTTATTTATGGTAAAATATCTTCGGTGAGGTATTATGTATGATGTTGTTATAATTGGAGCAGGACCAGCGGGTTTATTTACTGCTTATGAATTAATTAATAATGCTCCAGATCTTAAAATATTATTGTTAGATAAAGGTTTACTAGCATCACATAGAGTTTGTCCCATGAAGACTACTAATGTCTGTGCTAATTGTAATCCTTGTAATATATTATCAGGATTTGGTGGTGCTGGAACATTTTCAGATGGTAAATTAAATTTTATACCTAAATTAGGTAAATCTGATTTATTTAAATATATGTCTATAAGTGATGCTTATAAATTAATAGATGATACAGAAGAAATATTTAATAAGTTTGGGATGACTAGTGATGTGTATCCAACTAACATGGAAGAAGCCTTAAAAATAGAAGAGAAAATTGCTAAAGAAGGAGCTAATCTTTTAATTATTAAACAAAAACATTTAGGTAGTGATAGGCTTCCAGGTTATATTAATGATTTTTGTAATTATTTGAAAGATAAAGGAGTTACTTTAATTGAAGGAGCAGATGTTATTGATGTTGATGAAGAAGATAATTATGTAGTTACTTATAAAAAGAAAAATAAAGAAGAAAAAATTAAAAGTAAATATGTAGTTGTAGCTCCTGGTAGAACTGGGGCTAAATGGATTCAAGAACTTGCTGATAAGTATCAAATACCATATGTTTCTCAAAGTATTGAGATTGGAGTTAGAGTTGAAGTTAGAAAAGAAATCTTAAAAGATATCTGTGATGTTATTTATGATCCAACTATCTTTATTAAGACAAATACTTATAATGATGAAATCAGAACATTCTGTACTAATCCCGAAGGTTTTGTTGCTAAAGAAAATTATTATGGTTATATTTGTGTTAATGGTCATGCCTTAAAAGATACTAAATCTAATAATTCTAATTTTGCCTTTATTTCTAAAGTTAGTTTAACTCATCCGGTTACTAATACTAGAGAATATGGTGAAGCTATAGCTAAAATTGCTAATACTTTAGGTAATGGTAAACCAATAGTTCAATCATTAAGAGATTTAAAAATGGGTAGAAGATCCACTATGGAAAAAATTAATAAAGGATTTATAGAACCTACTTTAAAAGATGTTGTGGCTGGTGATTTAGCTTTAGTTCTTCCTCATCGAATTATTAAAAATATTTTAGAAGGATTAGAAACATTAGATAAAATTATTCCTGGAGTTAATAATGGCGAAACTTTATTATATGGTCCTGAAGTTAAATTTTTTAGTAATGAAATAACTACTGATAACAATATGAAACTAGAAAATCATAATATTTATTTTATTGGTGATGGGGCTGGAAAAGCTGGAAATATTGTGGTTGCTGCTGCCACCGGATTAGTAGCTGCTAGAGATATTTTAAAAAGAATTAAAGAGTAAAGAGAATGTGTCAAAAAAGTGTTAAAAATTATTGACAAACTAGTTAAAATCGATTAGTATATAAAGCACCAATTCGAGAAAACCTTGAATTGGTGCTAGTATCACACTAGTCAACCCCTTTTTATTCTTTGAGAACACAAGTTAATGTGTTCTCGTTTTTATTTTAAAAAAAATACTCATTATTGAGTACTTAATTTTTTATAATATTCATATCTTTTAATAGCGTTTTCTTTTTGCATACTAAGTAGCTCTTGAGCCAACTTACTATCTTTAATTTTTAAAGCTTTAAATCTCACTTCATTATCTAAAAATTCTTCATATTTATTAAAGTCAGGTTCTTTACTATCTAAATATAATTTATCTTCTACAGGATTATAATGCATTAATAATTCATAACCAGAAGATACTGCTAATTCTTGTTCTTTAATAGAACAAGATAAACCATTTTTAATACCATGTTCAATACATGGAGAATAAGCAATTATAATAGCAGGTCCTTGATGATTCATTGCTTCTTTATATACTTTAATAGTTTGCATGATATTACTACCTAAAGAAATACTAGCTACATAACAATTAGGATAACTCATAGCAATTCTAAATAAATCTTTCTTATAAGTTTTCTTACCATAATCAGCAAATTCAGCTACTGCTCCCATTTTACTTGCTTTACTTTGTTGACCTCCAGTATTAGAATAAACCTCAGTATCTAATACTAACACTTTAACATTTTCATTTTGACTTAATAAATGATCTAAGCCACCATAACCAATATCATAAGCCCAACCATCGCCACCAAAAGCCCACACTACTCTTGAAGGTATATAATCAATTAATTCTTTTAGATCTTTAGGAATATTTTTATCTTGTAATTGTTCTTTAACATCACTAGTTATATCATGATTATCACTATTTTCTAACCATAATTTATATAAATCTTGAACTTCTTTAGAAACAGAATTAATTGTTAATTCCATTATTTCTTTAATTCTTTCTCTTTTATTTTTATAAGACATATGAATACCTAAAGCAAATTCGGCATTATCTTCAAATAAAGAATTAGCCCAAGGAATACTATACGGAGTTGCTGGAGCACTACCACCATAAATAGAAGAACAACCTGTAGCATTAGCAATTACTAATTCATTACCAAATAATTGGGTTAATAATTTAATATAAGAAGTTTCTCCACAACCAGCACAAGCTCCACTAAACTTAAATTTACTATTTTGCATACTAGCACCCTTCATATTAAATTTATCAATAATCTTAGGGTTCTCATAACTATCAAAATATTTATTTACTAAAACTTCATTTTCTTTATTACCAGAGGCAAAACTTAAAGCATTAGTAGGACAATTCTTAATACATAAACCACAGCCAGTACAATCTTTTTCACTAATTAATAAATAATAATTATATTCTTTATCATTAAGAGAAGTTTTACCAACTTTATCTTTAATTAATACTGGTCTTATTACGCCATGAGGACAGATTATATTACATTTACCACACTCTATACATTTAGTCGCATCCCATAAAGGATATAAATAAGAAGTATTTCTTTTTTCAAATTTAGTTAAATCCCAAGGAAATGCCCCATTTCGATAAGGTAATAAGTCACTTACACTTAAGGTATTACCTAATCTATGATTTATTTTATCAAATATATTACTATTAAGATCATTATTACTATTATTAATAATACTTATATTATCTAATACCTTTAAGTTATCTAAAGAATATTTTAAAGCATTCAAATTATTATTAACAACATCTTCTCCTTTAGTAATAAAAGACTTCTTAATATAATCACATACTTTTTCATAACCATTACTGATATTTAATAATTTTAAAATTATAACTTCAATTATTTTATTAATTTTACCATTAAGATTATTATCTATAGCTATCTTAGAAGCATCAATATAATAAACTTTAATATTTTTATTCTTAATTATTTCTTTAATACTATTAGGTAAAAATTCATTTAGTCTATCTTCTTTTTTATCTGTATTTATAAGTAAGATACCATTATCTTCAATATTATCTAAAACATTAAAGTTTTGTAAATATTCATCTTTAGTTACTACTACCATCTTTTCATTTTCGACATAATACGGAGCATTAATAACATTCTTACTCCATCTTAAATTAGATACCGTCACTCCACCACTTTTCTTAGAGTCATATTCAAAATAGCCTTGAACATAATGATCATTACCAATTATTTTTAAAATCTCTTTACTAGCACTAACCATTCCATCAGAACCAAAACCATATATTTTAATCTCATCTAAATCTAATTTAATATTATAATCATATTCTTTTAAACTAAGATGAGTTACATCATCATTGATACCAATAGTAAAGTTATTTTGAGGGTTATCTTCTAACATTTTATAAACACTATAAATATGTTTAGGAGTAGTATTCTTACTTGATAAGCCGTATCTACCTCCTACTATTAAAATATTTTTATCTTTTAGAGCACTTAAAACATCTAAATATAAAGGTTCGCCAATACTTCCAGACTCTTTAGTACGATCAAGTACGGCAATTTTCTTAACAGTGTTAGGAAGCACATTAAGTAAATATTTTGAACTAAAAGGACGATATAAATGAACATTTATTAAACCTACTTTATAATTCTTTTGATTTAAATCATCTACAACTAACTTAATTGTATCCGTAACACTTCCCATCGCAATAATAATATTTTCAGCATCTTCTGCCCCATAATAATTAAATGGCTTATAATTAGTACCCATTAAGCTATTTATTTTTTCCATATATTCATTAACAATATCAGGCATATTATTATATAAAGTATTACGAGCTTCTACTGATTGAAAATAAATATCTTCATTTTCAGCTAAGCCATAAGAAAGACCACAGTTAACATTTAGTGATCTTTTTTTAAAATTATTTAACTCTTCCCATGGCACTAATTTTACTAATTCTACCTCATCTATATCTTTAATAGTATTTAATTCATGACTAGTACGAAAACCATCAAAAAAATGTAAGAATGGTAAACTTCCTTTAATAGCGGATAAATGAGCAACAGCTGCGAGGTTTTGAGCATCATAAACATTAGATGATGACAACATACAAAATCCTGTTTCTCTAGTAGCGTAAATATCCGAATGATCCCCAAAGATTGATAAAGCATGAGTTGCAATAGTTCTACTAGCAACATGAATTACTCCTGGTAAACATTCTCCAGCCATTTTATACATGTTAGGTATCATTAAAAGTAAACCTTGACTAGCAGTAAATGTTGAAGCTAAAGAACCAGATAATAAAGCACCATGCATAGTGCCGGCAGCACCAGCTTCACTTTGCATTTCAATTACTTTAGGTTTGCTATTATAGATATTCTTTAAATTACTATGAGTTAATAAATCAACATTCGAAGCCATCGGACTAGAAGGGGTAATTGGATAAATACTACAAATCTCACTAAATACATAAGCTACTTTACTACAAGCTATATTACCATCAACATTTTTCATTAATATCACCAATTAATATTATAAAATAATTAATTAACTTTTACTAGATTTTATCTTGAAATAAATATATAAATATGTTATTTTATTAATAACAAATGAACGGATTAAAGAGTATATTTACTATACAAGTTTATTTTCACATCACACTTCCAATACTTTTTATATTTTGATTATATCTACTCTACTTATACAAATATTTATATTAAATCCCAATATCCTGTGTTATAAAGTATAGTAAATTACTCTGAAAATACATCTTTTATAAGATGTATTTTTATGTTATATTATCATTGGAGATGATAAAAATGAGACTTAAAGATAAAGTTGCTATTATTACGGGATCTACTTCTGGGATTGGACTAGCTATAGCAAAAGAATATTTAAAAGAAGGAGCTTATGTAACTATATGTGGTACAAATCAAGATAAACTTAATAAAGCTTTACTAGAATTAGAAAAAGAATATGCTAGTAATCATTTTTTAGGAGTTATATGTAATGTTGCAAATACTATAGAAGTAGAAAATTTATTTAAAGAAGTTATCAATAAATTTCATAAATTAGATATCTTAATTAATAATGCTGGTATTGCTCCAGCTAAAAGTATTCAAGAAATGACTGATGATGATTTTAATAATGTAATTAATATTAATACTGGTGGTACTTTTAGATGTACTAGAGAAGCTTTAAAATATATGAATAATGGTGGTAGTATTATTAATACTAGTTCTTTTGTTAGTTTATATGGTTCAGTTAATCAAAGCGGTTATACTGCAAGTAAAAGTGCCATTAATGGTTTAACTAAAGCTTGTGCTAAAGAATTAGGTAAAGATAATATTAGAGTAAATGCTGTAGCACCTGGAGTAGTAATGACCGAAATGGTTAAAGATAATTGTAATGAAGAGACAATTAATAGATTAAATATGATGACACCTTTAAAAAGAGGAGCTACTACTCAAGATTTAGTAGGTATTTATGTCTACTTAGGTAGTGATGAATCTAAATTTACCACAGGAACAATTATAAATATTGATGGTGGCTTAGTTATGTAACTCTCTATAGAGAGTTTTTTTATTAAAAAAAACATAGTTCTTACACTATATTCCTTTATTATTTAACATATCTTCTATTTTCATTAACCGATTATATTTAGCTATTCTTTCTCCTCTACTAACAGAACCCGTTTTAATAAATGGAATTCCAAAGCCTACAGCTAAATCAGCAATAAAAGTATCTTCAGTTTCACCACTTCGATGACTTATAATCATTTTATAATTATTCTTTTTAGCAGTCATGATAGTTTTAGTTAATTCTGATACTGTTCCAATTTGATTAGCCTTAAGAAGAATAGCATTACCAGCATTAACACTAATACCTTGTTCTAAATAACTTGAATTACTACAGAAATAATCATCACCAACTAACATTACTTTATCTCCAATTAATTTAGTTAAAACTGCTAAGCTTTCTAAATCATTTTCTTCAAAAGGATCTTCAATACTGATAATAGGATAATTTCTTACTAAACTTAAATAATATTTAATTAAATCATTAGCATTTAATTTTAAACCATCAATATTATATACTTGATTATCTTTATCATATATAGTAGATGCTGCAACATCTAAAGCTATTAAAACATCTTTACCAGGATGATAATTAGATTCATTAATAGCATCTAAGATTAAATCTAAAGCCTCAGTAGTTTTCTTTAAATTGGGAGCAAAACCTCCTTCATCACCTACTGCAGTTGATAATCCTTTATCTTTTAAAATTTTCTTTAAAGTATGAAATATTTCTGATGCAGCTTCAATTCTTCTTGCTTCACCTTTCATAATAGGAACAATCATAAATTCTTGAATATCTAAACCATTATCAGCATGCATACCACCATTAACAATATTAACCATTGGAATAGGTAAACTTACTTTACCATAAGTTATATATTCATATAATTCTTTATTTTGTAATTTAGCTAAACATTTTAAACTAGCAAGAGATACTCCTAACATGGCATTAGCACCTAGCTTACTTTTATTTGGGGTACCATCTAATTTAAGTAATATTTTATCAACAGTAACTTGATCTATTTTTTGCCCAATTAAAGCATTTCTAATTATTGTATTAACATTCTCTACTGCTTTTAAAACCCCTTTACCATGATATCTTCCTGCATCATTATCTCTTAATTCTAAGGCTTCTCTACTTCCAGTGGAAGCTCCAGATGGAACAGATGCTACAGCACTAATATTATTAGCTAATATCATTTCAACTTCAATAGTAGGATTACCTCTACTATCAAGGATTTCTCTAGCATAGATATCTTTAATATTCATTTATACCACCTATAATTATTATAACCATCTCAAAATAAATAAACAATAAAAAAAAGATGTTTGACATCAATTTTTATGCTATAAAATATTTACTTCTTCTTCTTAATAAGATTACATCTACTAAATTAATTAAACCATAGCCTAATAAACAAATACCACTAACACTAACGATACCATTACCATTAGTAAAGAATGCTGTTACTCCTAAAATCATAAAGATAATTCCTACTGCTAAGATAAGTAACCAACTAGATTCATTAAACTTTTTTAAAAAGATACCATAATTAATTCTTTGTAACCCTGATGCTATAAAATAAATACCTAATATTATTGCTAATACTTTACCAAATATTAAAGCTCCAATACCTATTAATATTAAGATAATTCCAAATATTAAATTATTATTATATAAATCTATTGTACCTCTTTTAATAAATTCATATATACTTAAAATACCATTTAATATTAACATTATTCCGGTAAAAATAGATACTATATTATTACTTAGACTGGGATTAGTAAAAAATATTAACCCAATTATTATATAGATTATAGATATTACTATATCCATTAATGTTAACTTATTAAATATTCCACTAGCTTCTCCAAAAATTTTATCTATCATATTATCACCAATTAAATTGTATCAAATTTAATTCTTGATGTCATTATCTTTTTTTATTTTTCTTCTCATTCTAGTTTGCTTTTTTAATTTATTTATATCTATATCTTGACCATTATTATCACAATACGCTATTAAAGTATCATAATACATTATCTCTTCTACTCTAGAATCTCTATTAATATTTATTTTCTCTTCTTCATGAACTTTTAAATAATCTAATATTCCTTTATATAATACCCCTAAAGCAATCATTAAATTAGCATATTCTATGCCATCATAACCAATCTTTTTTATTTCTTTAATATATTCTTTTAAAACATCACTATCTAAAAATTCACATACCGATAATAACTCATTTACTCTATCATTTAAAACATCCATAGGACTATGAGCATTTATTAAAATCTTAACTAATAAGCTATATTCTCTTTTACATAATACTTCATTATTTAAAATATTACAAATATATGGTAACAAATTCCAATCTTGAACTTGTTTAAATATTTGAATATATCGATCAACTTCTTCAAAGTTATTAACTAAATCTAAATTACTAAAACATTTTAATTTAATTATATTCTTTTCTTCTAAAATATACTCAATAGCGTTAGCTATAATAATATAATTATTCATATTTAATAATTTAATAACTATTTGATAATTATCTTGATTACACTTACTTAAATATTCTAATTTCTTTATTACTAAATCATTTTCTTGATAATTATTAACATCATAGTAATTCTCTTGATTATTATTCATAATATAATCTAAGGCTGTATTACAACATTCTTTAATATTTAAATTTAATATTTTTAGATAATAATCTAATATTACTATGGATACACGACCATCTTGATATTCTTTCTTATTTAATATTTTCTTAATATTATCTATCTCTTCAACATTAACATTACTTATCATATTAAGTAACTCTAATAAATCAGAAATAGATCTATTTAAATAAAATCTATCATTTAAAATACTTAACGCTAACTCACAATTATTAATACTTTTCATATTATTAAATACTTTTATTATATCTATGATTTGATTCGTATCAAAGACATCCATAATAATATTATTATTCCATAAGTTATCGATAACAAATAACATATTTTGAACATTACTAAAACTTATAATAGTTTCACAATATAATATTAAAGTATCAATATCCATATTAGTTGCTAATATTTTTAATACTGCTTTAGCTTGATATTCATTTTTAACTAATGCAAACAATTTTAAACACTTATCTAAAGTTTCTTCTTGCATATAATAATTATTCCAAATATATTTAAACAATTTTTTATCAGTATTAATTAAAGATGGAGCATTTTTGATAAATATATCTAAATAAAACAAGCGAATATCTCTTTTATTTTCATGAACTTGTTTAATTATATTATAAATAAACTCAGCAATATTACAATTAGAGGTATTTACGACATTACATAATCTTGTAATTACTTCAATATAATATTCATTATCTTCATAAAAATTATTTATATATTGTAATACCCAATAGATATTATGAACATCTTTAGTATTCGCGATTAATTCCGCGATCCTAATTTTATTATTCATATTCTTTATTTTATTGTTATCAAAAATATTTTTTATTTGTAATTTATTATTACTATTAACCATTAAATTAGCTCCATATAATGCTATATGATTTTTTAAATTATTTTCATCTATCAGAAAATCACTTACCATTTTTAGGCTTTCTTTACTATCATCAATAACCAAATCAATTATTTGAGCTGCTTTCAGATTTAAACCATATTTAATTAAATTACGATTAGTAAGCACTAATGCCATATATTCTTTTTTTAATTTACTCTTAGCATACATCACCATCTTACTAGCATCATAAGAAATACCTTGCTTAATTAAGGCTTCATTAGTTAATACTTGATAGGCTTCATCATCTAATAATTCTTCTAATCCTTCTTGGACAAGCATTTTAGCAAATAATAAATTAATATTATATTTTAGACAATTCAAATCCATTAATATTTTATAAATATAATCATTATTAATTAATTCTAAAACATTAAGAGTAGTCCCATTTTTAATTAAATTATCACAATATAATAAAACAATTATTTTTCTAACATCTTTAATATCATTATTTTCTAAATATTTTAATATTTCTAATAAATTCTCAGTACTATAACCCGCTAAAGCAACATTGATTACTAATTTAAATTTATTTAAATCTTGATTATTAAACTTAGCTATTTGTTCTAATACTCTTTCATCTAATTCTAATATTTTAGATATATTAACTATATTAGCTTTTTTACAATTATATAAAATATTTTTTATTAAATCTTTTTGCATTATTATCACCTACTTTTTGCTTTTATATCTTCTTAATAAATTATTAACTTTAATATCTTCAGGTTCATTATCACAGTAACTAATTAAACCATCATAATATAACATATCAATAACTTTAGATGGGCTGTTAGGATCTTCTGCAGAAAGATTATCTCTACATTCATTTAATAACTTTTGATATATTTTAGCTAAACATTGTAATAATGGTACATATTCAGGTTCTTCTAAATTAATAGATTTAATAATATTTAAGATATCTAATTTAATATCCATAGTAGTATTATTTAAACCCTTCATTAATATATAATTATCTAATTTATATACTCCACCATATTCTAAAGCTTGAGATTTTTCTTCTAGGTGTTCCTTATCACTATTTAGAATATCAATTAAAGTTAAATGACAATAACTATTAACAAATGGTCTATTTAAAATATCATAAGCATATTTTAATATCTTTTTATTTTTCATTTGAGATAATACTTGAGCATATTGCAATATGGTACCATTAGCATATCTCTTTAAAACTAAATTAGTTAATAAACTAGTAAAATAAACACTTTGGATTGAAATATAACCAATAATTTTTTCAATAGTCTCTTCACTATAAATATCTTTCATCTCTAATATTTGAATAACATATGGTAATTTATCCTTATTTAAATTACATATTAATTTAGCCTTAAATAAATCAAATTGTTTTAAATATTCATAAGTAGTACTAGTTACTTCTTTATCTTGATTAAAACTAGTTACTAAATAATCGATAGCGTTAAAAATATTGGAATTACTACTATATAAATTACTAATATTCTCAATCATTTCAACATTTTGAAAATCTTCATTTTTAATTAAATTTATAATTTTTAAGATACCTTCAAATGATACATTTTGTTTTAATTCTTGATTACTTATAATATTTATAATGGCATTAGTTTGAGTTTCATAAGGGGAATTATCGATAACATTTAATATTTGCATAAATTCATTTTCAGTATACATCCCTAATTTATCTAATATATTTCCTGCCGCAATCATTTGGTAGGTAAATTTCATAGATGATACTTTATTACAAATAGCTTTTTTAGTTGCTATAGAGTCAAAAGGATATCTAATTATTTTTTCTATCACATATAATTGATAACTATCTTGAACATAACATATTTTTGATAAGTAATAATTTAAGTAGGCTCTTTCATTACTTTTAATACAATCTACACAAAATTTAAGGATTATATCTTGATACTTACCTTCAAATTTAGCTATCCGTTCTAAATATTTAATTAATATCTTTAATTCATCTTCAGTTAACATAACATATACTTTTTTTAATTCTTCTTCTATTTTTAATAATATCTTCGTTTTCTTAACTATTTCAACTTTTTCGATACTACAAAGAACTGATATGATCATCTTATCATAATCATTAATTGTAGTTTTATTTTTTAAATAGTCTTCAACAGCATAACCAGAAGCAGCAGAAGTAATCTTACTAAATTTAGAAGCAATAAATAAAATATCATTAACATCTTTTATTTTAGAAAATACCACAATATTACTCATAATTAAATTAGCATCTTTGGAAAAACAATCAGCCATATAAGTAGCAACTTCAATCGCTATACCCTTTTTTAAAACAATTTCATTCATTAAAAATTCAGATATAGTTCTTATACTGTCAGTATTTTTTATTTTAGATAAGACGGTAGCAGCTCTTAAAGAAAGACCTCTTTTAATAATATTATCATTAATACTAACTGTATAAATATAATTAGCTAAACGTTTATTATCTAACTTAACAATTATTTTAGCTATTTCTTTAGCGGTATTATTTTTAATTAATTTTTCATTAGTTAAAACAGCGATAACAATATCTCTAACATCAAGTTTTAATCTATAAGTTAAATCAAAATAATATCTAGCATAATCTAAATTAACTTTATATTTTTTAGCAGTGGGATTACTTATAATATCATAAGCTCCAGGCATAGTTAATAAATGAAGTATTTCTAAAACATTACCATTTCTAATATAGTCTTTATTATTTAAAAATATTTCTTGTTTTTGATCTTCTTCTAAATAATTTAACGAATGATCTTTAAAATAATTTAACAGTTCTAATAAGTTATCAATACTATAACCAGCTAAAGAGACATCAATAGCAAATATAAAAAGATTATCTGATTTTATTTCTAATAATTTTTCTAATATTATTTCATCTTTTTGTAATATTCTTTTTAATTTATTGATAGCAATATTTAATTTTTGACATCTTTCTATAAATAAAATAACATTATCTTTCTTCATACCAAAACCTACCAATCTATTAGGTATTATATATTAATAAATTCTTGATTGTCAACATCTTTATAAAAATAAAAAAGTATGTTATAATACTTTCCTAAAAGAGGTGAAATAGATGAATTTAAGACCATTAAATATTGAAGAATTTACCAATTATCAAAAGAGTCATCCATTATCTAATTTTTATCAAACAGTTAATTACGCGATGGCAATGGCTGAAGATGGTTATGATTATGAATTAGTGGGAATGTTTGATTATAATAACAATATATGTGCAGCCTCTTTAATCTTATTAAAACCTATAGGTATCAAATGTTTTTATGGTTATGCTCCAAGAGGATTTTTAATAGATTATAATAATCCCGAATTATTACAAACATTTACAGAATTAATTAAAAAATATTTTTATGAAAAGAATGTTATTTTTATTAAAATTAATCCCAATATACCTATTGGCATTTTAGATAAAAATAATAATATTAATTATAATGATAATGCTAATATAGTTCATAATTTAATAAATTTAGGTTATAAAAAACTAGCTGATAATCTTTATTTTGAAGCAGCATTACCAAGATTTAATGCCATTATCGATTTAGCTAAATTTGATGTCCATGAATGCAGTAAGAATACTAAAAATAAGATTAGAAAAGGTATTAGAAAAGGGTTAACTTTTAATGTCGCCAATAAAGATGCGATTAATATGTTTACTAATATTATTAAAAATAAAGATCATAACAATTACTTTTATCAAGATTATTTTACAACATTTGCTAAAGATAATGATATTGATTTATTTTTGATATCTATTAATTACAATGATTTTTTACAAAATAGTCAATATGTATATGATTTAGAATTAGAAAGAAATAATAAATTAAATAATAAATTAACTTTATATAATAATGAAAAGAGAATTAATGCTAAAATGGCTAGTGATAAAATATTGTTATCTTATAAAAATGATATTATGGAAGCTAGTAAAAGTATTCAAGATGGAATTCATTCTGTTATTGGTGGAGCTTTAGTAGTTAAACATAATAATACTGTTAGTATTGTTTATAGTGCTTTTGATAAAAATTATAAAAGATTTTCACCAAATTATTTCTTACATTATAATATTATTAAGTATTATAAAGATAAATATCAATACTTAGATTTAAATGGAATTACGGGAGATTTTACTATTAACAATCCTTATCATGGGTTAAATAGATTTAAACTTGGTTTTAATCCTAATATCTATGAATTTATTGGAGAATTTGATTTAATAATTGAACCTAAAAGTTATGAAATATTACTTAAGAATGGTATTTTAGCTAAAACATTTGAACATAAAGACAATTAAAAATAGACACTACGTCTATTTTTTTTAACTACATTTTATCTGGTACTTTAATAGCTAAGATATCTAATAATATTAAATTAATTTTATAAACAATACTAGTTAAATATAACCAAGATTCTTGTAATTCTAAATCTTTTTCTTTTAATATAATATTTTCAGAATAAAAACGATTATATAAAGTAGTTAGTTCATATAAATATTCAGTAATAGCATTTAATGATTTTGAATTAAAGGCTTCTTGTAAGATATTATCTAAATCATTTAATTTAAGAATAACTTCTCGATCTGATTCACCTTTAATTTTAATTAATTTATGATAACTAATATCTTGAGCTTTATTTAATAAAGATTTCATTCTAATTGTAGAATATAAGATAAATGGTCCAGTTTTACCATCTAAATCACAGAATTTATCTAAATCAAAATTATAATCAGTTTCTCTATTAGGCAGTAAATCAGCATACTTAATAGTAGCTATACTAATATCATGAGCAATACTATCTCTATTATCACTAATATTATCATTTAATCTTTTTAAACATTCATCATTAACTAAAGAAAGTAAACCTTCTAAACGCATTACTCCACCATCTCTAGTTTTAAAAGGCTTACCATCTTTACCATTCATAGTTCCAAAACCTACAAAAATTAGTTTAGTATCTTTAACAATATTAGCTTTTTTAGCTGCTCTAAAAACTTGAGTAAAGTGTAATTCTTGTCTTTTATCTGATAAATACCAAATCTCATCTATTTGATAATTATTCATTCTATCATAGATAGTAGCAAGTTCTGTTGTACTATACAAGATACCACCATCACTTTTAATAAGTAACATTGGAGGTATTTCTTTTTTATCAGCATCTTCACTAACATTAATAACTTTAGCGCCCATACTTTCTTCCACAATATTTAAAGTATCTAAATATTTTAATAAATCTTCGACACAATAAGTTGCATCACTTTCTCCCTTATATAAGTCAAATTCCGTATTTAAATTATCATATATTCTTTTAATATCTTTTTTAGATATTTCCATTATTTGTAACCATAAATCATAAATACCTTTATCTTTATTTTGAAGTCTTGTAGTCATTTCTTGAGCTTCTTTTAAATAATCAGCATCTTCTTTAGCCTTGGAAGAAGCATATGGATAAACTTCTTCTAATAAAGCGTTGGTAATGGGAGCTTGAGGATATTTGCCATTATAATTTTTATCAAAAAATAACCAATCTGGATAACGTTTTGATAACTCTAAGATAACTAACCCTAAAGGACGACCAAAATCTCCTAAGTGAGTATCAGAAATAGTTTTATAACCTAAATAATTACATAATCTTTTTAAGGCTTCACCAATATTAGCACTTCTTAAGTGGCCTACATGTAGACTCTTAGCCACATTAGCACCACCATAATCTAAAAAGATTGTTTTATTATTTTGAGGATAGCTATAATCATCGATATTGGTAAAGTTAATTAAAGCCTCATTTGAAATAGTCATATTAATAAAACCAGGACCAGCAACATTTACATCTTGAAAAAATTGATCTTCATTTAAAACATTAACTACTTTATTAGCTATATCTACCGGATTTTCATGATATTCTTTAGCTAAAGCCATTGCTCCATTAAATTGATATTCCCCTAAATCTTTCCTATTAGATTTATTAACAATACACTCATTTAAATTATATCCACACTTATTAAAAGCTTCATTAATTTTTTCTTCTATTATATGATAAAACTTTTTTATAAATATCACCCAATTTCTTTTATTATTTTATCAAACATCAAATATATTGTCTAGAAAAGATGAATTTTAAACTAATTTTTATCAATTTTTGCTATACTTTAAAGCCTTCTTCTAGTATAATAATATCGATAAGAAGAAAAGGAGGTTTATTTCTTTTATAAAAGAAAAAGCAATATGCCAAAAGATGAGAATAAAATTAAAAAAAGTATTTATGATGAAGAAATAGAAGAAGTACCTTCACGTAGTACTTATAAAAAAAATAAATTAGAGAGTAGTTATCGTACTAAAGCTAAAGATAGATTAGATATTGAAGATAAAGAATTAGGTTTAAATGATATTAAACAAATACAAGATATATTAGAAAATGAAAAAAATAAACAAATCGAAAAAACTCGAAAAATACCTAGAATAAATATTGAAGATATTAAAAGCTTTAATACTAATGAAGATAATAATAAGAAGAAAAAGAAAAAAAAGAAAGTAAAGACTAAGAAAACACCTAGACAAATTATTAGTATTATTCTTTTAGTCTTAGCAGTACCTTTGTTAGGATTATCTATATATGAAATGATTAATTATCATTTTGAATCTACTAAAACTAAAGAATTAACTCAAACAGTTATTGAACAAACACCAATAACTGAAAGGGAAGATAATGAAAATGTTGAAGTTATTCCAAGTAATGAACATCCGGATACTCCATATTGGAACTTTATTAAAATGAATTTAATAGATGTTGACTTCTCCGAATTAAAGAAAACTAATCCTAGTACTGTCGGATGGATTACAGTTGGTGGTACTAATGTCAATTATCCAATTGTTCAAGCTGAAGATAATGATTATTACCTAACAAGATCTTTTGATAATTCTAAAAACTCTGCGGGATGGATATTTATGGATTATCGAAATGATAGTGAATCTTATGGATATAATACCATCATCTATGGTCATAATCGTGCAGATAGAACAATGTTTGGCTCTCTTAAAAATGTTTTATCAAAGTCATGGTATAATACATTAGATAATCGCGTAATTAAAATGTCTAGTGAAAAATATAATACTTTATGGCAAATATATAGTATTTATACAATTGCCACTACTAATGATTATATTCAAACTAATTTTAGTACTCCTGAAGAATATCAAGCATTTATTGATTTAGTTAAAGGTAGAAGTAGAGCTGACTTTAATACTGCAGTTAGTACTGATGATAAAACTTTAACATTATCTACATGTTACGGTGATAGCGATAAATTAGTTGTTCATGCTAAATTAATTAAGATTGAAGCTAAGTAAAAAAACTGTTGAAATAGAACTCAACAGTTTTTATTTTTCATAAACTACTTTAGTTTTACTAAGATAATCATGAATTGTATTACCCTTTAACATACACATTACTAAAGAGGCCATCGAAATAACAAAGAATAGATAACTTATTAAAGCACTTATATACAAATAATAATGACTACTAATAGTAAAACTTAAAATAGAATTTAATACCAAAGGTATAAGAGAACCTACATATAAATAATATATAAATGAACTTCGAAGTAAATAAGATAATAATGAAGGATTAGTATTATCTTTACTTACTACTTTAATTTTCATAATCTTCTTACCTAAAGTTTGACCATTATTAAATTTTTGAAATAAAACATAATAACCAATAATAATAACTATCGTACTTATATTATAACTAATACTATATCTAGCTAAATAATAAAAATTATCTTGATTCATATCTAACATTTCTTCACTAGTTATTTCTTGTTTACTATATTTATCTAAAGTTTCTGTATAATCATTAAATACTTCTATATATTTATCATAATAAGGATTAATAAAGCGTATAGATGATACTAAATAAAAGACTACTGCTACAAATAGTATATCTAATAAATAGGCCATTAATCTTTTATTAAACTTTACTTGTTCCATATTAACCTTTAATTCCATTAGATGATAATTTTAAAGAAACACTCTTATCTTTACCTTCTCTATTATATGTAACTTTAATAGTATCTCCTATCTTATGTTTATATAATTCATATCTTAAATAAGCACTATTACTTATTTCAACATCATTTATCTTGGTAATTATATCTCCGATTTTTAAACCAGCCTTCTCAGCAGCACTTCCTTCTTCAATACTAGTAAGTAAAACACCACTTTGACCATCATAATCTTTTAAATAACGATAATATTGATAATAACCTAAGACATCTGATACATTTAACATACCTACTCCTAAATAAGGGTAATCAGTTGCTTCACCATAAATAATTTGTTCTGCTTTTTCGACAACTGTTTCAATTGGAATAGCAAATCCCATACCTTCAACACCAGTAGTACTTATTTTAGCAGAGATAACTCCAATAACATCACCATTAGAGTTACACAAAGGTCCACCAGAGTTACCACTATTAACAGCAGCATCAGTTTGTAATACTTTCATAATATAATCTTCACTACTAGAACTACCTACAGATACTGGTACTAATCTTTCTTTACCAGAAATAATTCCTCTTGTTACTGTCCAAGAATAAATATAATCTAAAGGAGCTCCAATAGTAAAGGTTGTATCACCAACTCGAAGAGTATCCGTTTTACCAATCTCAACAGCTTTGATACCATCTTTAACTTTAGCTTCTAAGATAGCAATATCAGCATAACGATCTCCTCCTAATAACTTAACCTCTTCATTAGTACCATCAGTATAAGTGATTCTAAATTTATTACCATCAGCAACCACATGATGATTAGTTATAATATAAAATTTATTATCATCTACTTTATAAACAAAACCACTTCCAGAAGCATATAAATTATCTCCTTTATAAGTAGATACTATAACTACTGAATCATATACTTTTTCAACAGCATCAGCAATACCTTCATCAGTAATAGTAACATCTTTTTCAATCTTAGTTATTGTTTCTTGAAATATAGCTGGGAATTTATAAATAATTCCATAAGCTAAAAACACCCCTAATAAAAATATTAATATTGTATAAACTACTATTCTTACTTTACCATTTGACTTTTGTTTCATTATTAAATCCTCACAATCTCTTTATAATTTTCAGGGAAACCCATTGTTTCTAATATTTTATTAATTTCTATTGTATCCACTTTACCATCTAAAATATCAATTTCATAACTTATTTCATTCATCATTAAAACAAAATCTTCTTCTTTTAATATTTGTTTCATTATGATTACGATTGCAAATAAATCATTTACACCATAAATATATTCATCATCTTCATTTTTAGGTATATTTAAGATATCATGATATTTAGTATGACCAATCATTTTATGAGTTCTATTATTAAAACAGATATCTTCATGAGCACATAAATTACGATAATTAGCAAGTATTGGTAAATAATCAGTTAAATTATGTACAGATACATGATAAATATTAGCTATTTCTTCTTGATCTTCTTTTTGTAAGACAGAATATAATTCACCAACTATCCCAAATGATAATACTTTTACTACTACCCATAAAGGTATATAACCATAATTAGATATATAGTGACTAGTCGCAGCATGTTGTTTACCATTAACATTAATCTGTCTTTTCATTTTACGAATCAAATCATTAATTTGTCTTGATTTACTATAATCTTGAACAAAATTTTCAGCATTTAAATAATGTTGTTCTTTAAAGCCATGATTCTTACTCATAACATAAGATAAAATACTCTTTAAGTTATTTTCAACAATCAAAATATTTTTAAATAAAATGTTTCTTACTTGGCGATCAAAATTAAATAAACCATGTAACTCTCTAAAATTAGTACCTTGAATAAACTTTCTACTACCATCATTTCTTAAAAATAAATGTCTATAACCTCCTAAAAAGAAATAATTTTCTCTAAGTAACACTTCTTTAGCATAAAGTTCATCATCAATCACTAATCCTTTAGCTTTTAATAATTCAATTTGCTCATCTAATGTCTTAAATGTTTTAGACCCCATATTATTCACCTACATCAAAATTATAACATAAGAAACATTATAAATATATCTATTTTTATTGTATTTTTGATATTATTTTGGTGTTTTTTTTGTGAAAAATGTTATAATTATTGTGGTGATAGTTATGCCTACTTTATATACACATTATAATTTTGGACTAAAAGTATTAAATAAAGTTAATAAGAAGTTAAATAAAGAAATAAATAATAATATTAAGTATTATAATATATTTAATCAAGGCTATGATAATTTATTTTATTATTTACCTAAATGGAATTATTATCGTAATTTTGCTATTAGAGCTCATAAAAATAATGTTGCAGAATTCTTTACTAATATTATTAATTATTTAAAAGAAGTTAATAATCCTAATCTAAATCCTTTTTTATATGGCTTTATTAATCATTATACTTTAGATACCTTAATGCATCCTTTAATTAATTATCTTACTAAATACCATATAGCTCATGCTAAAGTAGAGTATATGTATGATAATCATTTA
>CANQFH010000003.1 GCA_947598425.1 uncultured Bacilli bacterium
CTTAGACTCCCTTTATCATCTATATTATCTTTATTATATAATACCCCCCCCGGAGTCAAGAATTTTTGCATCAAAAAAAGACTTAATTAAAAGTCTTTTACATGTATACTACTATGCAGTAGCTTCTTCGTCATCATCACCTAAGAATTTTTCTTCTAATACTTCACTAGCGTCATCATCTAATAATTCTTTTTCAAGTTCAAGTTCAATATCACTATATTGTCTTGCACCAGTACCAGCAGGAATTAATTTACCAATAATAACATTCTCTTTTAATCCTACTAAATAATCAGTTTTTCCACGCATTGCAGCATCAGTTAAAACTCTAGTTGTTTCTTGGAATGAAGCTGCTGATAAGAATGAATCTGTTTCTAGAGATGATTTAGTAATACCTAACATAATTGGATTTCCTTTAGCAGGTATTCCACCATTTAAGATAACTGGTTTATTTCCTTCAGCAAATTCTCTTAAACTTACAGTTAATCCTTCAACAAAATCAGTATCTCCAGCATCAATTATTCTTACTTTATTAATCATTCTCTTAACAATAATTTCAATATGCTTATCGTTAATATCTACACCTTGTAATTTATAAACATTTTGAATTTCTTTTAAAATATATTCTTGAGCAGTAAGTGGATCAGTAACTGCTAATAACTCTTTTGGAGATATAACTCCTTCAGTAAGTTTATCACCAGCATTAACTTCATCCCCAACATCTACTCTTAACTTCATATTGTAATTTGTAATATGTTCTTTAACACCAGAAGCATTTTCAATTACAATTGAATGTTTACCATTTTGTTCAGATATATTAATAACTTTACCAGTAATCTCAGCAATAGTAGCTTTGAATTTTGGAATGCGAGCTTCAAATAATTCTTCTACTCTTGGTAAACCTTGAGTAATATCATCACCACCAGCTACACCACCAGTATGGAATGTACGCATGGTAAGTTGGGTACCAGGTTCTCCAATTGATTGAGCAGCCATAATACCAACAGCTTCTCCAGTTTCAACTAAATTACCTGTAGCTAAGTTACGTCCATAACATTTTTGACATACACCATTAGCAGTTTTACAAGTTAGAACACTTCTAATTTCAACTTTCTTAATTCCAGCTTTAGTAATCTTAGATACAATATTTTCAGTGATCATTTCTCCAGCATCAAGAATAACTTCTTTAGTTTCGGGATTAATAATCTTCTTAGAAGCATATCTACCTAATATACGTTCTGCTAAAGATTCAATTACTGAACCATCTTTATCATTTATTAAATCATAAACAACAACACCTTGCATTGAACCACAATCATGTTCTTTAACAATTATATCTTGAGCAACATCTACAAGTCTTCTTGTTAAATAACCAGAGTCGGCAGTTCTAAGAGCCGTATCGGCAGATCCTTTTCTAGAACCATGTGTTGATAAGAAGAATTCAGATACTGATAATCCTTCCATAAAGCATGATGTAATTGGAATTTCTACGGTTGTACCATCAGGTTTTGCCATTAAACCACGCATACCAGCAAGTTGTGTAAAGTTAGAGATTTTACCACGGGCACCACTATTCATCATCATAAAGATTGGGTTAGTATAATTATCTTTAGATATTTCCGCTAAAGCATTCTTTACTTGATCAGTAGCTTCTGTCCATATTTGAATTACACTATTATATCTTTCTTGTTCAGTAATAAGACCTTTTTGATATTGTTTATTAATCTTATCTACTCTACCTTTAGCTTCTTTAATAATTTCATCTTTAGAATCACTTCTAACAACATCAGCAGCAGATACAGTTATACCAGCAATTGTTGAATATTTAAAACCTTGGTCTTTTAATTTATCTAGCATTACTGATGTTTCAGTAGTTTTATATCTCTTAAATACTTGAGCAATTATTTGACCTAAAGTCTTTTGAACAAATGGTCCAACTAAAGGCATCTTTTTAATTTCTTCTTCTAAATTAACTCCCATTTCTAAGAAATATTTACTTGGAGTTATACCTTCTATATTATCTTTAGTTCCTTCATTTAAATATGGGAATGTATCTGGAAGAATTTCATTAAATTTAATTTTACCTACAGTAGTAATTAAATATTTATTTTGTTGTTCTTCAGTAAATAATTTATGTTTAAATGATCTTACTGGAATTGCAATTCTTGTATGTAAATCAATTTCTCTTCTTTCATAAGCCATTAAGGCTTCATTACAATCTTTATAAGCTTTACCTTCATTATTACCTCCAGCAACTTCCATAGTTAGATAACAATTACCTAAAACCATGTCTTGGCTTGGTGTAACAATTGGTTTTCCATCTTTAGGGTTTAAAATGTTATTAGCTCCTAACATTAGAATTCTAGCTTCAGCTTTAGCTTCTTCAGATAATGGAACGTGAACAGCCATTTGGTCACCATCGAAGTCAGCATTAAACGCTGTACAAACTAATGGGTGTAAACGAATTGCTTTACCACCAACTAATTTTGGTTCAAAAGCTTGAATACCTAATCTATGTAGAGTTGGAGCTCTGTTTAACATTACTGGATATTCCGTAATAACATCTTCAACTACATCCCAAACACTTTCATCACGAGATTCAATTAACTTTTTAGCACCCTTAATATTATGAGCTAAACCTCTTTCAACTAAACCATGAATAACATGAGGTTTAAATAATTCAATAGCCATTTCTTTTGGTAATCCACATTGATACATTTTTAAATTTGGACCAACTACGATAACAGAACGTCCAGAGTAGTCAACTCTTTTACCAAGTAAGTTTTGACGGAATCTACCTTGTTTTCCTTTAAGCATACTAGATAAACTCTTTAATGGACGATTAGATGCTGCTGTAATACTACGACCTCTTCGACCATTATCAAATAAGGAATCAACTGCTTCTTGTAACATTCTCTTTTCATTTTGAACAATAATAGTTGGAGCACCTAATTCTAATAATTTCTTTAAACGATTGTTACGATTAATAATACGACGATATAAATCATTTAAATCACTTGTAGCAAATCTACCACCATCAAGTTGAATCATTGGTCTTAATTCTGGAGGAATGACTGGAAGAACAGTTAATATCATCCATTCTGGTTTATTTCCTGATTCTTGGAATGCTACTAAGGCATCTAATCTTTTAACTAAACGTACTCTTTTTTGACTAGTAGCATCTTCTAATTCTTTACGAACGCTTTCAACTTCTTTATCAATATCAACTCTTTTTAATAATTCTTGGATAGCTTCAGCACCCATACCTACTTTAAAAGTATTACCATATTTTTCATAATAAGCACGATATTCTTTATCAGATAATGTTTGTTTAGCTTCTAAAGGAACATTACCAGGATCAATAACAACATAACTTACAAAATATAAAACTTCTTCTAAATCTCTAGGACTCATATCTAAAACTAAGCCCATTTTAGATGGAACACCTTTAAAGAACCAAATGTGGGAACAAGGAGCAGCAAGTTCAATATGTCCCATTCTTTCTCTTCTGACTTTAGAACGAGTAACTTCTACTCCACAACGATCACAAACAACATTTTTATATCTTAATCTTTTGTATTTTCCACATGAACATTCAAAGTCTTTAGTTGGTCCAAAGATTTTTTCACAGAATAATCCATCTCTTTCTGGTTTTAAAGTACGATAGTTTATTGTTTCTGGCTTTTTAACTTCGCCATAAGACCAACTACGAATTTTTTCAGGTGATGCAATACTAATTTTTATTCCTTTAAATTTACTTACATCTATCATTATTCCACCTCATCAATATCTTCTAAATCTCCTGGGAATTCTAAATCATCTAAGGAAACATCCTCTTCATCTTCTTCTTCCATTTCACTTTCAATAAATGGTACTGGATCTTCTTCCTTACTATCAGGGATTTCAATCTCTTCTATTCTAAATGGTTCATCACCATCTTCATCTTCTTCTATATCTTTAAATTCATGTACTTCATCATCATTATCAATTACTTGTACATCTAAACCTAAGGCTTGGAATTCTTTTACTAATACTCTAAATGATTCTGGAACACCTGCTTGATTAACAAGTTTACCTTTTACTAAAGCTTCATATACTTTAACACGACCAACAATATCATCAGCTTTGACAGTTAAGATTTCTTGAAGAACATGAGCAGCACCATAAGCATATAAGGCCCAAACTTCCATTTCTCCAAATCTTTGACCACCAAATTGAGCTTTACCTCCTAAAGGTTGTTGAGTAACTAATGAATATGGTCCAGTTGCTCTAGCATGTAATTTATCATCAACCATGTGGTGTAATTTAACCATATACATAACTCCAACAGATATTCTTTGATCAAATGGTTCACCAGTACGGCCATTATATAAAACAGTTTTACCATCTGGATCCATACCTGCTTCAGCCATTTCTTCTTGAATATCTTCCCAAGATGCACTATCAAATACTGGAGTAGCATAATGAACACCTAATTTTTTACCAGCCATTCCTAAATGTAATTCCAAGATTTGACCAATATTCATTCTTGATGGAACTCCTAATGGATTTAACATAACATCTACAGGACGACCATCTGGTAGATATGGCATATCTTCTTCTGGTAATATAAGGGAAATAACACCTTTGTTACCATGACGTCCAGACATTTTATCACCAATTTGAATTTTTCTCTTTTGAATAATATAAACTCTTATAACTTTGGATACACCAGCAGGAAGTTCATCACTATTTTCTTTAGTATAAACTTTAACATCATGAACTACACCACCAGCACCATGCTCTACTCTTAAAGATGTATCTCTTACTTCTCGAGTTTTTTCTCCAAAGATAGCATGTAATAATTTTTCTTCACTAGTTAATTCTTGAACACCTTTAGGTGTAACTTTACCAACTAAGATATCTCCTTCTTTAACTTCAGTACCAATCTTAATAATACCATCAGCATCTAAGTTTTTACGGGCATCTTCACCAACATTAGGAATATCTCTAGTGATTTCTTCTGGTCCTAATTTAGTATCACGACAATCAATATCGTAATGATCTATATGTAATGATGTATAAACATCATCTTTAACTAATTTTTCATTTAAGATAACAGCATCTTCATAATTATAACCATTATATGTCATGAAGGCTACAGTCATATTCTTACCTAAAGCAAGTTCACCTTTTTCAGTAGATGGACCATCAGCAATTACTTGACCACGATGGACTTTATCACCTTTTTTAACTAAAGGATGATGATTAATAGAACTAGAGGCATTACTTCTTTCAAAGTTAGCTAAATGATAAGTATCAGAACCTTCTTTAACTTTAACAACAATTTTTAAGCCATCAGCATATTCAACAACACCATCAGCTTTACAAACAATGGTAGAACCCGAATCACGAGCTGCGATCCATTCAACACCAGTACCAACAATTGGAGCTTCACTTGTTAAAAGAGGTACAGCTTGTCTTTGCATGTTAGATCCCATTAAGGTTCTATTGGCGTCATCGAATTCCAAGAATGGAATACAACTTGTAGTAATAGATACTACTTGGCTTGGTGCAACGTCAACATAATCAACTAACTCTCTTTTGACCATAACGTTATCGCCATTATGACGAACTAGAATTTCATCATCTATTATTTTATTATTATCATCTAAATGAACTGTTGCTTGACTAATATATAAATCTTGTTCTTCATCAGCAGTCATATAAGTAATATCACTCTTAACAACACCATTTTCAACTTTACGATATGGAGTCATTATAAAGCCATATTCATTGATCTTTGCATATCCCGCTAAAGATGTAATAAGTCCGATGTTTTGACCTTCTGGAGATTCAATTGGACAAATACGACCATAGTGAGATGAGTTAACATCACGAACATCCATACCAGCACGTTCCCTAGAAAGACCACCAGGTCCTAAACTAGATAAACGTCTTTTATCAGTTAATTCAGCAATTGGATTAATTTGATCCATGAATTTTGATAATTGGCTAGAACCAAAGAATTCTTTTAAAGCTGCAGTTACTGGTCTTATATTAATTAAAGTTTTTGGAGTAATATTTTCTACTTCTTGAGTAGTCATTCTTTCTCTTATTACTCTTTCCATTCTAGATACACCAGTTCTAAATTGATTTTGAATAAGTTCTCCAACTTGTCTAACACGACGATTACCTAAGTTATCAATTTCATCAGTATTACCAATATTATCATGTAAATTTAAATAATATGATACTGCTGCATAAATATCTGGTATTGTAAGTCTTTTTTCATCAATACTTTGATCATTACCTATAATTTTAATAGTTTTCTTTGGATCATTTTTATCATATACTAAAACTTCTTGAATTTTATTATAATCATCAAGTTCCATATTTGTAATAGTTTCTTTTAAATTATAACCAGTACTAAAGATTTCTTTTAAAGTTATCAAAACATCTTTAGTTATTTCAGTACCTTTAGCTACTACTACTTTACCATCTTTTTTAATATTTTCTGCTAAAGTACAACCAAGTAGTCTATCACATACATTTAATTTCTTATTAAATTTATAACGTCCTACTTTAGCTAAGTCATAACGGAAACGATCAAAGAATCTTGTAATTAATTGATTCTTTGCACTATCTAATGTTGCTGGTTCTCCAGGTCTTAATTTTTCATAAATTTCAATTAAGGCTTCATCAGTATTCTTAGTACTATCTTTTTGAATTGTATTTTGTAAATATTCATTCTCACCAAAAACACTAATAATGTCTTCATCACTAGATAAACCAATTGCTCTTAAGAATGTTGTAATCGGTACTTTTCTCGTTCTATCAATTCTAACATAGACAATATTTTTAGCATCAGTTTCAAATTCTAACCAAGTACCTTTATTAGGTATAACTTCTCCTGATATAATATGTCTACCATTTTTATCAATTTCTTTTTTAAAATAAATTGATGGACTACGAACAAGTTGAGAGACAATAACTCTTTCAGCACCATTAATAATGAAGGTACCTGCTTCAGTCATTAATGGCATATCTCCTAGGAATATTTCTTGTTCTTTTACTTCTCCTGTTTCATGAATGAATAATCTTGCTTCTACTTTTAATGGTGCAGCATAATTAACCATTCTTTCTTTTGCTTCTTTAATAGAGTATCTTGGAGTTTCAAAGGAATAATCTCCAAATTCTAAAGAAATATTACCAGTAAATGATTCCACAGGAAATAAATCATCAAATACTTCTTTTATTCCTACTTCTAAGAAGTCTTGATAACTTTTCTTTTGAATCTCTAATAAGTCCGCAAGTTCTAGCGTATTTTTTGATTTAGCAAAGCTTCTTCTTTCTCTGTAATCACCAAATTTTAAGGTCTTATAAGCCACGATATCACCCCTATACATAGATTAACTTTAGTGAAAAATATAAATACGTCACCAATTTAAAATTTTATCAGTAAATAATAATAAAGTCAACTAATTTTTAACAGAAAGTACCCAAAATCCTTTACTTTTACCTTTTAATAAGCAACTGTATTCTTTTTCCAACTCTAACTTAATACTTTTGGCTCCTTTATCTTTATGTATCACAAACCAAAATTCCCCATCTTTATTTAATCTTTCTAAGCCACCATAAATAAAAGCTTTTAAAACATCTTTACCTGCCCTTATTGGAGGATTAGATATAATTAAATCATATTTATTCTTTACTTCTTGATAAATATCACTTGCAAAACATGTAGCATCTACTTTATTTTCTTTAATATTCATATTACATAAATGAATTGCTCTATTATTAATATCAGCCATATCTACATGTTTATTTAATACTTTACTTAAAGTAATCCCTATAAATCCATAACCACATCCTATATCTAAAATACTCTCAATATCTTTTTTATCTTCTTCTAAAAAAGTTTTCACTAAAAACAAACTAGCATAATCAATTTTATTTTTAGAAAAAACTCCATTATCACTTTTAAATATAAAATTATAAGCATTCAAAGAAAAATTTATTTCTCTTATTTCACTTCTCAAATTTTGATTGTTTGTAAAATAATGTTCCAAATATTTTCCTCGTTTCGTACTATTAATTATAACATAACTTTAAATTCTAAACAAGAGTCTTAATCTCATAATTTTTAATAATATCTTGTAAAGAAACATGATATGTTTCTTCTAAATCTTTCATAGACATACTATATATTGGATGCATAATACCATTTATAGTAATATTTTCATTAATACTTAATAAATAATTAGTTAAACTAATTAATTTAGAATAAGCTATATGACTTAAAACTTTTTTATTTTTATTATAATTAATATTATATAAATTACAAAATTCTAAAATATCATTTCTATTCTTAATAGTATTCCAAATCATTCCTATATTATTTAATAATTCTCTTCTTTCTAAAGATAAGCCATCTTGACGATATCTTTGGGTATTAATCCAAACTCCTAAATTAACTCCATCTATACAACTATTGATACCATCATTAGTTTTAAAATCTTTAGGTATTTTTAAATTACCATAATATTCATAATAATTACTAGCTAAATTATAATAATCATACCAACTTTCATAAGTTCTAAAAACACCTAATTCTTGTAATAAGACTAATCTTTCTTCGCTTAGTTCTCCTTTACGACGATAACTTTTTTGATTAAGAATAAAACGATATAAATTTAGTCCTCTAGAATCATAAGTAATACCATTCTTAGTACAAAAATCTTCAGGTACTTTAATATTATGATAACATTCATAATAATTTTTCAACAAATTATATAATTCATCCCAATTATCTTTTAACACCCAATTAATTCCTAATAATTCTAACTTTGCTATTCTTTCACTCTTTAATTTTCCTTGTTGATATCTTTGTCTTTGAGTAGATATCCACTTACCTAATGCTAAGCCATCTTCTTGATAAGAAGAGCCATCAATGGTTTTAAACAATTGGGGAATATTTAAATTACCATGCTTTGAAAAATAAACTTGAGCTAAATCATACATTTTATCCCATTCATAATCGTGTTTATTAACAGTTACATTTAAGGAATCTAAACATTTCTTTTTATCCATAGATAATTCATTATGACGATATAGTGCTTTTTGAATTTTAAACCAATGCCCTAATTTAATACCATTTACTTCATAATCTTCTTCCATATCTAAATTATGATTTTCTTCTAAATATTTTAAAAGTTCTTGATAATATTTATACCATTTATCTTCTTTTTTATCCCATATAATATGAATTTCATTTAATAATTTAATTCTTTTCTTATTTAATAATCCTTTTTTATAATATAATCTTTGGGTATCTAACCATCTACCTAATTGAATACCATTTTCACAACTATTAACACCATCTCTAGTTGTAAATGATCTTTTAATATCTAAATTATGGTAATGATGATAATAATTACATGCTAAATTATATTTATAATCCCAACTTTCCATTAAAATCCAACTAATATTTAAATTCTCTAATAATTTTATTTTTTCTAACTCTAATCTATTCTCTAAATATAAACTCTTTTGTTCATATAGCCATAACCCTAAAGGTATCCCATTTTCATCATATTCATAACCATTACTAGTTTTATAATTATCTTTTATATTTAAATTACCTTTATGTTCAAAATAGGCTTGAGCTAAATTATAATTAATTATCCAACTATCTTCCATTATAACTACTTTCCTTTTCTATATATTTCTTTAATAAATCTTGATTAGTTATATTAAATAATTCATACATATCAACATTACTCATACTAAATAAAGGATTTAATAAATTATTAATAACTAAAGGTTTATTTTGCTCTAATAAATATTTAATTTTACTAATAAATAATTGTACATTCATATTTTTTAAAATCATTATATTCCGATTATAATCAATATTATATTGTAAACAAAGATCTTTAATTAATTGTCTATTTTTATTAATTTCCCAAATTATACCTATTTCATTTAATTTTGCTTTTTTCTCAATACTTAATTTTTGATTACTTTTTTGTAAATATAACCATTTTGAAAGATTAATTCCATTTTCATCATAAGTAATTCCATCACTAGTGGTAAATCCTTCGGGAACATTAATATCACCATAATATTCATAATAACATTTTATTAACTCATAAGCATTATCCCAAGATTCTTTTTTACTAAGCCATTTAAATCCTAAAGAATCAAATATCGCTTTTTGAGATTCAGCCATCTTTCCTGATATATATCTTCCTTTTTGATAATCTAACCATTCTCAAATTCGAATTCCATTAACATCATAATTAATACCATCTAAAGTTCTAAATCCTGGTTTAATTTTAATACTTTGATAATGATTAATATATTTAATTACTAGATTTAATTTAAAATTAAATCTATAATCATTTAAATTCTCCCAAACAATACCAATACTTTCTAATAATTTAATTCTTTCATTACTCATTTTATGTTCATGGTAACTATTTTTTTGTATCACTAACCAATTAGAAAGATCTATTCCCATGGGATCATATTCATAACCATTTATCGTTCTAAAATTATCAGGAATATTAATATGACCATGATGTTCATAATAAGCTTTAACTAAATTAAATTTATCTTGCCAATTATTTTCTCTTAAATACCATTTAATTCCTAAATTTTCTAATAATTCTACTCTTTCTGGTGCTAATTTATTTGATTTATATCTTATTTTTTGATTTTGTAACCATCGACCTAAAGGAATATTATTAGTTACATAACGAAGAGGCATATCAATATTACCATGATTCTTATAATATATAACTGTAAGTTCATAATATTCTTGCCATTTCATAAAATTACTATCATATAATAAAATGTATTTTGCTAATAATTTTCTTTTATCAACTGGCATTTTATGATTAAGATAATTTTTTCTTTGACCTAAAAACCATAAATAAATGTTTACTCCATCTTCATTATAAGATAGACCATCTAAAGTTTTAAAAGTATTACTAGGGAATTCTTTTTGATTATTGACATAAGTAATAAATAAATTATATTTATAATACCAAGGATCTTCTTTATACCAAATAATATTTAATTTTTCTAATAATTCCTTACGATGTTCTAATAATTTACCTTTTTTATATAACATTCTTTGATTAGAAACCCAAGTACCTAAAGGTAAACCTTCTTCATCATAATTAATACCATCTTTAGTTTTAAAATCTCTTCTAACATCAGTATTATGATAACATTCATAATAATTTTGACATAACTCATAATATTTTTGCCATCTAGCTTCATCCACTACCATTACTATCCCCTGCTTTCTTTTAAATCATATTCACTTAATATTTCTTTTAAACTAATTCCATAAGTATCTAACAAATCTTGATTACTCATACTAAAGATATTATGTAAAAGACCATTATCAGTAATATTTAAACTATGATCTAACAAATATTTTATTTTACAAATTAGTTCTCTATTAGAAATATTTTTTAAGATTAATTTATTTAATTCATAATCAATATGATAATTTAAACATGTATTTATTACTTCTTTTTCATTTTTCTTACGATGCCAAATAATTCCTAACTCTTCTAATAAATTAACTTTTTCCATACTTAATAAATCATTACTATATAATTTTCTTTGATATAATAACCAACTATTTAAATTAATTCCTTTACTACTTACTTCATAACCATTTTCAGTAACAAAATTATAAGGAACATTTAAGTGATGATAATATTCTTTAAACTTTTCTAATAAATGATAATTATTATACCAAGAATCAATTCTAAGAGTCCAAATTATTTTTAAATTATTTAATAAATTTATTTTATTTTCAGATAACAAACCACTTAAATATTTTTGTTTTTGATATACTAACCAACTACCTAAATCAATACCTTCCGTACTCTCTTCATAACCGTTTTGCGTAATAAACTTTCGAGGAATATTTAAATGGTGATGATAATTATAAAAATTTTGAGCTAAAAGATAATTATTATACCAATTAACTTCATGATTATTCCATAACATCCCTAATTCGTTTAATTTATCTATTTGTTCTTTAGAAAGTTTACTATGACATTGTCTTTGAATCCAACTACCTAGTTTAACACCATCTTCAGCGTATTCATAACCATTGTGAGTGCAAAAACTTCTCGGAACATTTAAGTTATGATGATATTGATAATAAGCTTGTGCTAAAGAATAATATTGTTCCCATTTACTAGAACGAACATCCCAAGACATATGTAACTTTTCTAATAAAGCTATTTTTTCACTACTTAAATGATTAATAAAATAATTCTCTCTTTGATAACGTATCCAATAACCTAATTTAACACCTTCACTATCATAATCTACACCATTTTTAGTAATAAACTTTTGAGGTATATCTATATTACCATAATGTTCAAAATATTTTTGACATAATTCATAATGAAAAAACCAACCATTCATCATATCACCTTTACCTTTAAATAATATCTATTTATTAATTCTTGAATACTTACTTGATATTTAGCTATTAAATCAGGATTACTCATTTTCATAACTTCATGAAGAATACCTTTATCTACTATGGGATAACGCATCTCACTTAAAAAACATATCTTACTATATAATTCTTGATAAGAGATATTTTTAAATAATTCATTTTCTCTAATATTAATATTATACATTTCACATAATAATATTTTTTGTCTTTTATTCTTATAGATATCCCATACTACTCCTAAATTTTCTAATTTTTGAATTCTTTCTAAAGATAACTTACCTTCTTTATATAATTTCTTTTGATAACGTAAACATCTAGCTAATTTATATTCTAATTCATCTTCTAAAGTAGGATTTTCTTTTAAATGAATGGGTAAATTAAGATGATTATGACTATTATAATATGTTAATAATAATTCATAATTCTTTTCCCAATTTAATTCATTCCGACTCTCATCAAAATTAATATCTAATAAAGATAATTGTTCTTCTTGTTCTTTAGGTAATAAGCCATTTAAATATTTTTTTATTTGATAAGATAACCATTTACCTAAATAAATTCCCTCTTCATGATAATTAATACCATCAATAGTTCTAAAATCACAAGAAATATTGACATTACCATAATAATGATAATAATTTTGACATAAGATATAATTTTTATTCCATTTATTATTATTCATTATTAACCCTTCTATTCTTCGGTATCATAACCCGTAATAAGATTTAAATATTGCATATTTCTACCAATCATTTTAACAAAATTATCACCAAGCATCTCTTTAATAATTAAGATTCTTTTATTAACTTCATCATAATCCATAGTAAATATTTCTATATAATTTAAAATAATATCTTCAATAAAATAAAAACCATAAGACTCTAATAAATGATAGATTTTTTTAAAATTTTCTGCATCTAAAGATTGTAAGTATTCTTCAGTATAATTATCCATTACTAAATCATAATAAAAATCATCCAAGTACTCTTCTAGAAACATCTAAATCAACTCCATATTCTTTTACTAATTCTTCTAAATCTATATGATATTCTTCTTTTAAATCCGCATTACTAATCATAAATATTTTATTTAACATGCCAAACTCTACTATAAGAGGTAATTGGTGTTGTTGTAAATAATTTATCTTAGCCAGTAAGATTTTATCAGGAATATTTTTTAATGTTGAATATTCTTCTTGAGGAATATTATATTTTTGCATTATTTGTTTTACTATTTTATTATTAATTCGAATACTCCATACAATATTTAATCTTTCTAATAAGGCTACTTTATCTAAACTAAGTTCATTTTTACTATATAAATTTTTTTGTCTTGTAAGCCAAGAACCAATATCTAAACCTTCCATACTTGGAGTATAACCATCTTTAGTCGTAAATAAAACGGGGATAGTTAAATGATGATAATGATTATAAAAATTCTCAGCTAAAGAATAATAATTTAACCAAGTAGTGCCATTATTATATATAGTAATATTTAAACTATCTATTAATTCTTTCTTTTTAGGAGTCAATTTATTATATACTCTTGTTTGTCTTAATAACCAAGTACTCATTCTATGATATTTTTCATAATAAGCTTTAGAATCTAAAAAATTATCATACCATTCATCTTCTCTACTCCAAATGATTCCTAAATCCTCTAATAATTGTTTTTTATCTTCCGCAATTAAACCATGTTTATATTGATATTTATAAGATGCTAGAAAATTACCTAAAGGATAACCATTAGGATCAGAAATAACTCCATCAAAAGTTTTAAAACGTTCTCTAACTTTTAAATTACCATAAGCATCATGATAAGCTTTAGCTAAAGAATAATAAAAATCCCAATCATAAGTATATGGTTTAAATACTTCTAATGTATCTAATAAATTAGATCTTTCTAAACTTAAAGTACCATTACGATGATAAGCTTTTTGATTACGAACAAATAAATATAAATTAACCCCATTTGAGGCATAATTAATACCATCTTTAGTACAAAAATCTACTGGAACTCTAGTATTACCATAATGTTCATAATACTTCTTTAATAAATTATAATATTCATCCCAATTATCTCTAATAACCCAATTAACATTAATTTGTTCTAATTTTTTAATTCTATCAGCTTTTAATTCCCCACGTTTATAAAACTGTTTTTGATTTTGTAACCATCGACCTAATTTAATTCCCTCTTGATTATAATTAATACCATCTTTGGTTATAAAATCGTTTCTTAAATCACAATTACCATAATAATGATAATATTTACATAATAAACTATATTTATAATCCCATAAATCATCCTTTGGTAACATAATAGATCCCCCTTTAATGGTATCTTATTATAGCAGATATTCTTAATTTGTAAAGATTAAACCTTTAATTACAGATATTATGTTCGATATTATCTTTGTATATGATATATTTATCTTGATTACATTTTAAGATATTAAATTTATCATAATTATAAATATTATCTTGATTATTTAGAGCTTTAGTTAATAAATCATCTATTGTTATTTTACCATCTTTAATAGCATAAGATAATTCATATTTAGCTATCTTATAATCTAAATAAATATTATTTACACAATAAGTATATAAATTATCAGTATATTCTTTTAAAGTATTATCACAGTTAGAAGCTTCAACTACATCTAAAGTATAATCTTTATATAAGTTTTTTTCTTCTATTTTAGGATCAATTAAAATAATCGTGTTAGTATCTTCATTATAATCTTTAACATACCCTACTACTGTAATATAATCATATATTTTATAATTAGAAACATTAAGACCATTTAAATTAATAATTATATTAGAGCCATCTAAAAAATCAACATGACCATTAATATCATTATTATCTATATAACTTTTTAATTCTAATTCTTTAGTACCAGTAATACGACTTACTTTACCTGTAACTTTAATAAAATCACCCTTATATTTTTGATAATTAGTAGTAATATCTGATAAAAAATTATTTATATCAATATTATCTAAAATATCGGGATTACAAGCAAAATTCTTTTCATATTCATTATCAAATATATATTCATTATCACATTTATATATCCGATACATTAAACTATTATATATAGATAATTTATCATTTATTTTATTTTCTAAGACAAAGATTGGACTAGTATCTAAAGTATAAGTTTTAATATAATCAATACTATAAGAAAAGATAATGATTATAATTGGGAAATAAATAGGAAAAAATAAATTTAATTTAGTTTTTTTAACTAAAAAGATATCTAATAATATTATACCTACAATTAATATTATTAATTTTAATATAGTATAAATATTAATTAGAAAAGGACATATTATTAAAATAATACTAATTACTAATAAATATAAATCTTTGTCTTTCATAATAACCTCATTTATATTATAACCTAAAAATTAGGAGAAAACAAAAAAGTCAGATTTAACTGACTTTAATTTACTTTAACTTTACTAATTAGTTAATAGCATCTTTTAATTTGCTTCCAGCTTTGAATGAAGCAACTGTCTTTGCAGGAATTTTTAATGGTTCTTTAGTTAATGGATTAATTCCTTCTCTAGCAGCTCTTTTTTTAGCACTGAAAGTACCAAAACCAACTAAAGTAACTTTTCCTTCCTTCTTAAGACCAGCAGTAATTCCTTCTAATGTAGCATCTAATGCTCTAGCAGCATCGGCTTTTGTTAATCCTGCTTTTGTAGCAATGATTTCTACTAATTCTGTTTTAGACATGTTTTTTTACCTCCTCATAACATTATCTTCGCTTAGACCTATTGTCCTCACATAATAAGAGTATCAAAAATATTCGGTAAAATCAATAATAATTAACAATAAATTAACTAAAAATTACATTTTAAAGGCTTTTTTACTACTTTTTGACTATAAAACTATCGCAATTAAGTTATTACTGCCCTTATTGACTATCTTAGTAACAGTATTTGATAGTTTATAACGAGTATTATCGGGCATCATATTCAGCTTAGCTTGAATACCTTCTTGAACAATTACTTCTAAGCTTCTTCCAAAGATTTCGCTTTTCCAAATACTACTAGGATCAGTTTCATAATCTTTCATTAAATAATTAATTAATTCTTTACTTTGAACTTCACTACCAATAATTGGTTCAAAAGTAGATTCGACATCGACTTTCATAAGATGAATTGAAGACGCTAAAGCTTTTAATTTAACACCATATCTACTACCTTGTTTTACAATCTCAGGAGTTTCTAGTTTCATATCTTTTAATGTTGGATAGACAATACCATAACCAGTAGTTTTAGCTTGTTTCATTGCATTTTTAATTAAATCAGTTTCTTCTTTATTTTCTTTATAAGTCGCAAATATTTTTAACAATCCCGCTTTAGTCGTAGCCGATTCTCCCATAAAAGATTTTAAAGTTTCATTATATAATTCATTGGGACTTTCTAAGTTAATAGTAACTGTACCATTAGCTGTATCTAATTCACTTATATAGGATTTCGATATATATTCACTATCAGCAAAATGACTTAAAATATAATCAACATCTTTAACTTTATTAACACTGATAACACTTTCTTTAATCTTTTCTAAATAATGCATTTTAATTTCATTATTATTTGGAAGAACATGTACCCATTCTGGCATATTAATTAAGATATCTAAAATAGAAAATTCGTATAAAGCTGTTTTTAAAATATTCATTATTTCTTTTTCATTCATAGCTTCAACATTTATAGGCATAACTGGGACATCATAAGCTTCACTTAAAGAACGTGATAATTCAGTAGTTTCACTGTTAGTTGGATGAATTGTATTTAAAACTACAATAAATGGTTTACCAATTTCTTTTAATTCATTAATTACTTTTTCTTCAGCTTCTAAGTAATTTTCACGTTTGATTTCACCAAATGAACCATCGGTTGTAACCACGATACCAATAGTAGAATGATCTTTAATTACTTTTTCAGTACCTACTTCAGCGGCTTCAACAAAAGGTATCGCATCAGGAAACCAAGGGGTTTTCACCATTCTAGGGTTACCATCTTCATCTTCATAACCATTAGCACCCGGGATAACAAATCCAACACAATCTACTAATTTAATATTAGTTTCAAAGTTATCAACCTTTATATTGGCACCGTTAGATGGAACAAATTTAGGTTCAGTAGTCATAATAGTTTTACCTTCAGCACTTTGAGGTATTTCATCTAAACATTTCTTTTTATCAAAGTCTACAGTTATATTGGGCACCACTAAGTTTTCAATAAATCTTTTAATAAAAGTAGATTTACCAGTACGAACTGCTCCAACTACACCTAAATATATTTCACCATTTCCCCGTTTGGCAATAGAAGATATTATATTCTCTTTTTCCATAACTTCTCTCCTTTTTCTACTTAATGCTATGACAATTTTTTTTATTTATACCAAAAAGAATACAATCCGAAGATTGTATTCAATAGCCGTAAATATTTTCAAATCAAAATTTTGTCTTAAACACTTTTCTTTTCATTAAGTATTTCTGTATTAAAAATTATTCTTGTCTTTAATCCCTAAAAAGTATATAAAAATTTTTTTTAGCATCCCAAGAACACCAGATACTCGAAAAGCAAATCAAGACTTTTTCTCCAAAAATCCAATTTCCCAGTATAACAGCGCAATTATTACCATCATTACCATTCTACTCTTATTCCTGTCATACCATCATATTTTTCTGTGATTGCGTATGGATAAACAAACACACCACCTAAGCCGGCTCCACCTAAAGTATAATTTTGAGATTGCTCTAGGGTAATTGTATTATTTACAGCATGTTGATATGATGCAAATATTGATGGATGTGTTTCTGTAGCTTTAATATCACAATCAAGTGATGCTTGAAGTACTGTTATATCTGAATTAACAATATTCATGGATACTCCAAAACCATTGCTTAATCTTTTGACATTACCATGATTCCAAGCATATCTTATAGTTTCAAATGTACCATTTAATTTATAAATTTGTTCTCCGAATTGTGAACCTTCTCGAACTTCAAAACCATCAGTTCGGATTCCAAATACATCAAATTTTCTTGTAGATGGAATTCCTTTCCAAGATAAACCAACAGATACGCTTTGATAAGAATCACCACTTGAAATACCCATTACAAGTTTTTTAGCAGAAGTTTCAGCTGATGCACTTCCACCATTTAACATAGGCATTATTTCGTATTGTTCCTTAGATATTTCTTTTTCTGTAGTTAAATTTAAATGCGGGTTATAAGTTGTTTCAAAGTACTTAGTTTCAATAATTAAATTATCATAATCAAAAGATAATAATCTTTGATATTGTTCTTCATTCATTGTCATAAGATACTCATAAGTTTTAATTTTAGAAAAATTTTCATATTCTTCATCACTTATTACAATACCATTATTATTAATAAATGCTTCAGCATATGAAGTTTTAGGAATTAACACGACCACACTAATCATCATAAAAAATACTAATTGTATTTTTTTCAAAAAAATCTTTCTCTCCTTTCCACCTTCAATTTTAAATAATTTGTCGAAGAAACTCAACCTATTATTGCGAGAATTGGAATTCTCAATTATTGAGAATAATGGTGCTAATTAAATAACACCATAAAGTTTTTCTTAAGTAACCGAACCGCTTCTTTGTAATCATTACATAATCCAACTTTGCACTCAATAACTTCACCCTTATTGGCATCGTAAATATAATTTTCGACCTCTAAATTGCTTTCATCGTATACTGTAATTATTAATTCGTTATTATTTATATTATATACATATTTATAATTAAACTTATTTTTAGAATATGAGTAATCTATTTTATTTATATTCATTAAATATTTAATACTATATTCTTTTGTCTCTTTCTTAAGAACATCACTTACTTCTTTATATCCATTCTTAATAAGTATATCTTTAATCTCATCAATATCTAATTTAATTTCATCTAGTTTTAAATCAATGTTTTCAAGACTATCATCTTTATAAAATATTTTATTATTAGAAAAGTTTAAAGCAAAGTCTAATTTAGCTGTATACTCTTTAGTATTATTTTTACTATCAATTATTTTAACTCTAATATAAAGATCATCGATATATTTACTTAAATCATCCATCTTAATATAACTTTGATAATTAGAAAAATTAATATTATCTAGACTAGAATAATTTTGAATAATATATTCTTTATCATTTTCTACATAATATAAATCGACAGATACAATATCAGTATCAGTTACATTAACATTCTTTAATCTAATTCGATTTAAATTTAATGTATCTTTAATTCTAGTTTCAACATAAATGCCATTTATTGAATAAAATTCATCACCAGATAAATTAACATTATAAACTCTAAATCTGTTATAAGTATTAATAAATAACATCGCGACAATTAGAAATATAATAATACAAATACTAAAGAATAATAATTTTCTCATTTTTCTTTTATGATTATATTTCATATCGTCAATTTCACTTAACAATTTTTGAACTGAATCATCTTTAATATCTTCATCTTCAAGCCTTGCTTTAAGTAAATCATGAAATGGTATTTTGAAATAATTACTAATCTTATACAACATTGGAAGATCAGGATAATTACTACCAGTTTCCCATCTTGATATAGCTTTATCACTAATATGCAAGATATTTGCTAACTCCTTTTGAGTTAAATTTCTTTCGTTTCTAAGTTTACTGATAATATTACCAAATCTATTCTCCTTCATCATTTCACCACACGATTAAATTTTAATATAGGTAACAATCATTTTTCAACTTTATTTTAATTTATGTTTACATTTTTTATTAAAGGGACAAATGTCGCAAGTTGGGTTTTTACTCTTACAATAGTATCTACCAAATAAGACTAACTGATGATGTAAACGACTCCATTTATCTTGAGGAAAAAACTGCATTAATTTCTGTTCGACAATTAAGACATCATCATTCATGTTGGCTATTTCAAGTCTTTTAGATACGCGATTAACATGAGTATCAACTGCAAAGTAAGCTTCATCAAAAATATTAGATAATACTACATTAGTAGTTTTACGTCCTACTCCTGGTAAACTTTCTAAATAATCTCTATCATTAGGAACTACACCATTATAATCTTGAATTAAATGTTTGGCAATCTCTTGAATGTAAAGAGCTTTT
>CANQFH010000004.1 GCA_947598425.1 uncultured Bacilli bacterium
ATATAATACCCCCCCCCGGAGTCAAGAATTTTTGCTATATATTTCATGATTGTGACAAAATTATGTCAAGCTTTGTCAAAAATTGTAAGATTAAAGAATATACATTCTAATCAATAATTTTGGACTAAAATTTGTTATTGCTACTAATTAAAAAATATTTTTTGTTCAAAAAAAATAAACATCTACTCCCATGAATAAATGTTTATTTTGATCTTTTTAGATAAAAAGATATGTTACTTCTAATAATATTAGACTAATTTATTAAATAAATTAATAATTTCTTCGATTTCTTTTTTATTAACACCTTCTAAATTATTAACCATATAATTTTCTAAAATATTTCTACCAACAGTTTTTAAAGAATTAGTTAATGCTGCTAATTGGATTAAGACTTCTTCATAACTTCTCTCTTCTTCAATCATTCCAGCTAAACCTTTTATTTGTCCTCCAATAATATTTAATCTCTTAACAAATAATTTTTTATCATCTTCATTCTTAATTGTATTTTGTATTTTTTTCAATTTAATTCCTCCATTGCACTACAATTTATATGTATTATATCACAAACATTTTAAAAGATAAACACAAAGTGTATTACATTAAATAAATATATTAATTATTTATTTAAATATTCCACTACTTCTTTAAAAGTATCATTAAAATTATCAAAATTAACCATAAACCATTTAATATCCATTTTATTATTAAACCAAGTATATTGTCTTTTAGCATAATGTCGGGAATTTTTTTTAATTAACATTATTGCTTCATCTAAAGTAATTTTATGTTCTAAATAAGCAATTATCTCTTTATAACCAATAGCTCTTTTTAATATTGGAACATTACCATATTTATGATATAAATCTTCTACTTCTTTAACTAATCCTTCTTGAATCATTTCATCTACTCTATCATTAATTCTTTGATATAAAACATCTCTACTAGTAGATAATCCAATAAACTTAACATCATATAATAATTTAGGTTCTGGAATATTTTTATCTATTCTATTTAAATAATTTTCTAATCTTCTTCGATTATTAACATGAATCTTGATATTAGGATCATATTTTTGACACATTTGCAATAATTCTTCATTACTATAATTACTATAATCTTGAATATCTAAAGGACTAAAATTATAATCATATAAACCAGCAGTAATATACATACCACTACCCCCAACTAAAATAATATTACGATCATGATATTTATCTAAAATACCTCTTAAATCTTTTTGATAATCAGAAACACTATAATCTACAGTAGGACTTTGATAATCAAATAAAAAGTGTTCTATTCCTTCTTTTTCTTCTTCTTTTATTTTAGCAGTGCCAATATTTAATTCTTGATATATTTGACAAGCATCAGCATTAACAACAATGCCATGATACTTATGTGCTAATAAAATACTTAATTTAGTTTTACCAACTCCAGTTGGTCCGACTACACATATAATCATAACCTCACCCATTTACCTAATTGTAACATTCATTTATTTATAGTCAATAGTTTTTAAATAAAAAAACTGACACACCATAATGGCTATCAGTCCTAGATGTCTATAATTATACTATTATTTAACTACATTTTCAATACTTTGGTTATTTTTCTTTACTTTAATAATAATTATTGTTATATTACTTATGGGTGATAACTATGCATATTATAGGTATAATTTGTGAATATAATCCTTTCCATAATGGTCATTTATACCATCTAAATAAGATCAAAGAATTATTTCCTAACTCTTTAATTATCTTAATATTAAATGGTTATTTTACTCAAAGAGGAGATTTATCTATATTATCTAAAAAAGACAAAACTTTAATATCTTTACAAAATAATATTGATTTAATTATAGAATTACCCTTTATATTTGGTACTCAAAGTGCTGATACTTTTGCAAATACTTCTTTATATATATTAAATAAATTAAAGTGTGAATATTTAGTATTCGGTAGTGAATCTAATGATATAGATAGTATTATTAAGATGGTTAATTATACTATAGATAACAAAGAAGAATATAACAAAGAGGTTAAAAAATATTTAGATGCTGGATATAATTATCCAACTAGCTTAGCTAAAGCTTTAAATATGAATTTTAATTTTAAATCCAATGATTTATTAGGAATATCATATGTTAAAAGTATTATTGAAAATAAATATCATATCAAACCTCTTACTATAGAAAGAACCAATGATTATTTAGATTTATTAGATAATAGTGAAATAGTTAGTGCTACTAACATTAGAAATAAATTATTAAATAATGAAAATATTGAAAAATATTTACCTCAAAGGGAAAATATCCAAAAAATATCTTTAAATAATTATTTTGATTATCTTAAATATAAAATAATTACTGATGATCATTTAGATAGATATTTATCAGTAGATGAAGGAATAGATAATTGTTTAAAAAAAGTAATTAATGAAGTTAATAATATTGAAGAATTAATAGAAAAAGTTAAATCTAAAAGATATACTTATAATAAAATAAGAAGAATGTTAGTACATATATTAATGGGATTAACTAAAGAAGATAATCAAAATATCAAGATGGATTATATTAAAGTATTAGGATTTAATAATAAAGGAAAAGATTATTTAAATAAAATAAAAAAAGATTTAGATATATCTTTAATACCTAATAAAGATTCTTTAGTTTATCAATATGAACTTAGATGTGCCAGTATCTATGATTTAGTAGTAAAAGAAGATAATTTAAAATGGGAAAAAAGTAATAAACCTCTTAAATATAAATAATAAAAAATACATAGCAATTTATGTATTTTTTAAATCTGCATAATATTTTTTAATTTACGAACTATCTTTTTTTCAATTCTTGAAATATAAGATTGACTAATTCCTAACATTTCCGCTACTTCTTTTTGAGTATACTCTCTTGTATTATTTAAGCCATATCTTAAGACCATAATCTCTTTTTCACGATCATCTAGAGTATCTATTTCTTTTTGTAATATTTCTTTATCCATAACATTTTCAAATTCCTTAGGAACAACATCATCATCGGTACCTAAAATATCTTCTAAACGTAATTCATTACCTTCAGCATCATAATTTAATGTTTCTTCTAAACTTATTTCAACTTTTTTCTTTTTATTCTTTCTTAAGAACATTAAAATTTCATTAGCAATACATCTAGAAGCATAAGTAGCTAACTTAATATTTTTATCGATCTTATAAGTATTAATTCCTTTTATTAAACCAATGGATCCAATAGATACTAAGTCTTCAATATCAAATCCCGTATTTTCATATTTTTTAGCTAAAAACACTACTAATCTTAAATTATGTTCAATTAAAATATTACGAGCCTCAATATCACCTTGTTTAGCTTTAATTAAATATTCTAATTCTAATTCTTTAGATAAAGGAGGTGGTAATTTATCAGTAGCACCAACAAAGAAACAATCATTATACTTCTTTTTTAAATAAATAAGTAATTTTTTTAACATATTATTCCTCCAGTAAATGATAATTAAGTAAACATTCAATATTATCATCTTGAATATTATCTATTACACCAACTAAATAATTATTATATACCTTATTATTTATGATAATATTTTTAATACTAATACATTCTAGTAAACTATTTTTATTAACAGTATGAATAGGTATATACATGGGACTTCTGATATTATATATGCCTTTAAGATGTTTTTTATTAACTAAGATAATATATTTATGAGTAATGGGGTCTTGTAATTTATTACCAGAATCAATAAATCCCATTAATTCTAAAGTTTGATTATTTTTAAAAGTAATTAAAATTTTTTGATAATAATTAACTATCTTTTTTAACTTTCTTTGTTCAATAATATATAAATATAATATTAAAGGTGCGAGTAACAAAGAGATAATATAAGCTAAGTTATTGAATTGGATTTTTAAAAAATAAAGAAAACCTGCTAAAATAACACTAGTCATATAAAGATAGAGACAATTATTAATAAAATAAGAAAGATTATGATAATCAAAAGTAATTAAGAGCATGATTATACCTGATAAAATATTTAAAAATAATAAAATATAATTATTTAAGGGAATAATTATGATTAAAGTAGATAGCGAACCAAAGAAACTGCCTAATATAATTCTTATAATTTTAGTATTTCTTTTTAAAGTAATACTAACAGTCATTAATAATAAAAAATCATATATAAAATTTAATAAAAGTAATAAATCTAAATATATTTTCATTATTATCACCAAATATATTATATAAAAAAAATACGGCATTAATTGTCGTATTTTGAGTATTAATTAAAATAAATCATTATTTCTTAAGAATGGTGGAATTTCTAAGTCATCATCAATTCTTCTTTTTGGAGGCATCTCTCCAGGAGCATATAATTCTTCAGTATCCCCATCTTCAAATCCCGTAGCAATTACAGTTACAATTACTTCATCAGTTAAATTATCATTTTTAATTGCTCCGAAAATTATATTAATATCACTTTTAGCAGCTTCTCTAACAGTTTCTACAGCATCTTCTATTTCAAATAAAGTTAAATTCTTACCTCCAGTAACATTAACTATGGCATTAGTAGCACCATCTATTGTGGCTTCTAGTAGGCTATTAGCAACAGCTTGTCTTGCAGCTTCAATAGCTCTATTTTCACCAGCATTGCAACCAATACCAATAATCGCAGTACCACTTTTTTCCATAACCGCTTTAACATCCGCAAAGTCTAAGTTAATTACTCCCGTAACAGCAATTAAATCAGATATAGATTGAACTCCACGATGTAGAACATTATCTACTTCTTTAAAGGCATCATCAAAACTTGTTGTTTTATCTATTATATCTCTTAATTTATCATTTGGGATAACTATTAAAGTATCGACATGTTTCTTTAATTCTTCAATTCCTAATAAAGCATTTTCACTTCTTCTTTTACCTTCAAAACGGAATGGTTTAGTAACTATACCTACTGTTAAAGCTCCTAATTCTTGAGCAATTTCCGCAATAATTGGAGCCGCTCCAGTACCAGTTCCACCACCCATACCACAAGCAACAAAGACCATATCAGCACCCTTAAGGGCATCTTCTATTTCTCCTTTACTTTCTAAGGCTGCAGCTCGACCTATCTCTGGATTAGCACCAGCACCTCTTCCTCCAGTAATAGATTTACCTATTTGAATTTTATTGGGTGATTTAGAAACATTTAAAACTTGTAAATCTGTATTGACTACATAAAACTCAACACTTTTAACTCCTTCTTCAATCATTCGGTTAACAGCGTTGCAACCACCACCACCAACACCAACTACTTTTATCTTTGCTATTTGATCCATTTGTAACTCATTCATTTGTATCTCTCCTTAATTATCAAAAAAGTATCCAAATAATTTTCCTAATAAAGAATTATCTGGGATATTAACTCTTTTGTCTACTCCACCTAGTTCTTCTATTTCTTCTAAATTAAAAATTGAAAAATCGACATTTCTTAACTTTAACCTACTATTATAATACTTAATCATCCCAATAGCAGTTCCATATTTATTACTTCGAGCCCCAATTTCTTCAACATTACCAATAATTCCTAAATTACCAAGTAATTCTTCTACTAAGATATCAAAATCAACACTCTCTGTAACTCCTCCTGTAAGTATTATATAACTAATTTCTTTTTTTGTTAAGAGATTTATCTGTTTTTTAGCTAAATTAATTATTTCCGTAAGTCTTTGCATAACTATTTCAGAAGCATCATATTGATTAATTTTAATATTTTCATCATGTTTATCTGTAAGAGTAATAGCTTCATTAGGTTGAGCAAGTCTGGTATGGGCTAATGCTAAATTTTCTTTAATATTCTTAGCATCTTCTAAAGATATTTTATAAACATAAGCTAAATCATTAGTAATTTGAGCTCCCCCAATATCTATTACTTCTAAATTAGTTAAAATTCCTCGATTAAATATGGATACTGTTGTAACTTCTTCACCAATATTAACTACTGCTCCCACTTGTTTATTTAATTCTTTATTTTTATATTCATAATAATCTCCTAAAGGAGAAATAACAATATCGATTAACTCAACTCCAATACTTTTTAATAAAGCACTAATACCTTCAATATTCTTCTTAGGTACTGTAACTACTATAGCTTTCATCGTTAGCTTTTCACTTATCATATTTAATGGATTAATAACTACTTCATCATTAACTTTAAAACTAGTAGGAAGAACTGTAACTAATTCGCGATTATCCATAATTTTATTATATACACATTTTTGCATAGCTTTAACTATATCTTGATTTCTAATTACTTTATCTTCACTAATAGTTGCTACTGTTCCACTACTTAAAAAGCATTCGGCATATAAAGAAGGTACAGTGGCAATTACTTTTTTAATGGGAATACCCACAATATTTTCAGCTTTCTTAAAAACCTCGATAAAAGATTCCTTAGCACTTTCACTATTAATTATATAACTCTTTTTTATTCCTCTAGCAGGAGCCTCTACACATGCTAAAATATTTATTTTATTTTTTACTACCTCTCCAACTATTAATTTAATTAGAGATGAACCAATATCTAAACTTGCAATAAATCTACGCATCGTCTTTCACTCCTATTATCTCTAACTTTAATTATAACTAAAAAACTTGCTATTAGCAAGTTTTTATATTTTTTTATTTTAAATTTTTAATTAATTCTTCTTTTTTCATGGTACTATAACCTTTAACACCAGCTTCTTTAGCCATATTCTTTAATTCAGTTAAAGTCTTAGTACTTAAATCTTCTTTAGTTGTTTTTTCTTCTGTTTTAACTTCTTTCTTAACTTCACCATTTAAAGCTTTTTTAGAAGTATTTACAAGTTCAGTAAAACTCTTTGGATCATTAATCGCAATTTCTGATAACATCTTACGATTAATAGTAATTCCTGCCTTATTTAAACCATCAATAAATTTAGAATAACTGATATCATTTAATCTACAAGCAGCATTAATTCTTGTAATCCATAATTTACGGAAGTTTCTCTTATTTTGTTTACGATCTCTGAATGCATAAGCTCCACTATGGAATAATTGTTCTTGAGCTGTTTTATATAAACGATGTTTACTACCAAAATAACCTTTTGCTTGTTTTAAAACTTTACGTCTTCTATTTTTAGAGACATTTCCACCTTTAACTCTTGCCATTATAAACCCTCCTAACTAATAACAGATTTTAATCTGCTAGCTTCTCCTTTTCCTAATATTCCTTTATTTCTTCTTTGACGTACGGCTTTTGAAGAATCTTTACTAGTTTTATGGTTACCATTTCCTTTTTTATAAGTAATTGTACCATTCTTTTTAACTTTAAATACTTTACTACTTGCTTTATGTGTTTTTTGTTTTCCCATAATTATACTCTCCTTCTACTTCTTATTTGGCGCTAATAACAAAGACATTTGTTTTCCTTCTAATTTAGGTTCAACTTCAATTTGACTATATTCAGATAAACTATCAGCAAATTGTAACAAAACATCTTTACCTAATTCAGTATGGGCCATTTCTCGACCTTTAAATTTAATAAAAGCCTTAATTTTATGCCCCTTCTTCAAATATTCAGCTGCATTTCTCTTTCTGGTTTCAAAATCATGAACATCGATTCTAACTGAAAGACGATATTCTTTAACTTCTTTATTACTCTCTCGTTGTTTTTTTTGCGTTTCTTTCAATTTCTTTTGACGTTCATAACGATATTTATTGTAATCCATGATTTTCGCTACTGCTGGTGTACTATTCTCACTCATTAAAACAAGATCAAGTCCCGCATAACTAGCAAGTGTCTTAGCATCTTCTAATTTTTTGACACCCATTTTTTCACCATTAGGACCAATAACCATTAATTCTGCAACCTTAATTTGATCATTAATTTGCAATTCCTCTGTTTTTGCTATAAAAAGCACCTCCACTAATTAAAAAGGTAGGTATAATTATACCCACCAAAATTAACATACTTCAAAGTATTCATGGCTTTTTACCTATCACTTTCAGCAATCAGGTGGATATAAATCTCTTTCCTTCTTAACAACGTTTATATCTTATCATTATATTATATGATTGTCAATAATTTTTATTCTTTATTAGCTATTTTATTTTTAATAAATTCTTTAAATTCCTCTAAAGAAATAGTTGTAGTTTCTTCACTACCATAAAGACGATAACTTACTAAATTTTCATCAACTTCCTTTTGACCAATAATTACAGTTACTGGAATTTTATTAATAACACTTTCACGCATTTTATAACTTAGTTTTTCTTCACGATCATCTAAATTAAGGCGATAATTATCTAATTCATTTAATAATTTATGAGCATAATCTAAATGATATTTATTATTTACAGGAATAATATTAATTTGAACTGGTGCTAACCATAATGGTAATGCTCCTTTAGTTTCTTCTAAATAAAAGGCAGTAAAACGATCAAAAGTACCAAAAATAGCCCGATGAATAACTACTGGAATTTGCTTTTCACCATTACTATCAATATAACTTAGATTAAATCTTCTTGGTAAAAGAAAATCTAATTGACAAGTAGATAAAGTAACTTCAGGACCAATAGCAGGTTTAACTTCAACATCTAATTTAGGTCCATAAAAAGCAGCTTCACCAATAGCTTCATAAAAATCAATATTAAGTGATGTTAATACTTCTCTTAACTTACTTTCAGCTTCATTCCACATTTCATCATCATCAAAATATTTTTCTTTATCCTCTTTATCTCTTAAAGATAATCTAAATTTATAATTTTTAATGCCAAAGTCATGATAAACATCTAATATTAATTCTACTACTTTTTTAAATTCTTCTCCAATTTGATCCGGTCTAACAAATAAATGGGCATCATTTTGACACATGCAACGAACTCTTTCTAAACCTTTAACAGCTCCACTGGCTTCATAACGAAAATCTGTAGCAAATTCTCCAATACGAATAGGTAAATCTTTATAAGAATGAATTTCATTACCATAAAGAAACATATTTTCTTTATAATGATCCCAATGTCCTGATGTTTTATATAAATCAACAGTGCCGACACATGGAGTATAAACATGTTTATAACCTAATTTTTGTTCTTTACGATAAATATAATTTTCTAATTCTTTACGAACAATTGCCCCGTTTGGTAACCATAAAGGCATACCCTTTCCTACTAAATCATGAGTCATAAATATTCCTAGATTTTTACCAATTTTACGATGATCTCTTTCTTGAGCTTCAGCAAGTTCTTGTAAGTAATCTTCTAAATCTTTTTCATTATCGAAACATACTCCATAGATTCTTTGAAGCATTTTATTATTTTTATCACCTTTCCAATAGGCTCCACTAAACTTAAGTAATTTAAAATACTTAAGTTCCTTTACAGACTCAACATGAGGACCACGGCAAAGATCAGTAAAATCCCCTTGAGTATAACAAGAAATAACGGTATTATCTTCATCCATTCGCGATATTAAATCTATTTTATAAGGATCATCTTTAAACATTTCTAAAGCCTCATCCTTACTAAGTTCATGACGGACAATTCTTTTACCATCCTTAGCTATTTTTTTCATTTCTTTTTCAATTACAGGAATATCTTCTTCTGTAATAACTTTATCACCTAAATCAATATCATAGTAAAATCCATCTTCAATAACAGGACCTACCCAAAACTTAGCTTCAGGATATAAATGTTTTACTGCTTGGGCAAGTAAATGAGCACAACTATGATTAAGGCGATTTAAGTGTTCATCTTCTTTAATATTTATCATTATTTTTTCCTCCTTATATTAAAACATGACTTTCTTTAACTAATTCTTTGAATTTTCCCCAAAAGATGGCTCCTGATAATTTAATAGCTGATTGCCTAAATTGTTCAATAAGCCTAAAAATCTTCCTTTCCAATAAAAAAAGAACTATACCAAGGAGTATATAAATACACGGTACCATCCTTTTATTTAACTTAAATTATGATAACGGCCTAAACCGGAGTTTATTAACTCACTCAAAGAATAGTAATTATTAGGGTTTTAATTGATTTTCACCAACCATCAATTCTCTACTTAAAACTATCTAATAATCGTGTTTCTTATCAACGTTTTACAAACCTATTTTAACATCGTTATTAATATAATGCAATAGTTAAGGCACTAAATCAATACCACCTTTATGGAAAGGATGGCATTTTAAAAGTCTTTTTATAGTTAAAAATAATCCTTTAAAAGCTCCATATTTAGTAATAGCTATTTTAGCATATTCAGAACAAGTGGGATAAAAACGACATTTAGAATGACTAGATAAAGGGATACTTTGATAAAAGGCAATTAATTTTAATAACAATGTTTTCATATCTAAAGTATAAATGATTTTAGGAAAACAATCAATTACCAAATATAGGTATTGCTATTAACGAATAAACGTACTACAATTATATTGACAAACAAATATTTGAAAGGAGGTATATTATGGATTATAGTAAATATCCAGTAAGGAATATATTATGTATTGATTTAAAGAGTTTTTTTGCTTCAGTTGAGTGTGTAGCAAGAGGTCTTGATCCCTTTAAATATCCTTTAGTTGTAGCTAATCCTAATCAAAAAGGAGCCATTACTTTAGCAGTTACTCCTTACCTAAAAGCTTTAGGAGTTAAATCTCGTGGGCGAATTTATGAAATAGATAAAGATATTAAATATTTTATAGCTAAGCCTAGAATGAATTTATATACCGAAAAAAGCAAAGAAGTTATTAGTATTTACTTAGATTTTATTAGTGAAGATGATTTATATATTTATTCAATTGATGAATGTTTTCTCGATGTCACTAATTATCTTAAAATGTACCAAAAAAGTGATAGCGAATTAGCACTAGATATTTTAAATACTATTTTTGAAAAAACTGGTCTAACTGCAACTTGTGGCATTGGCCCTAATATGCTTTTAGCTAAAGTTGCTATGGATATTGAAGCCAAACATAATCCCAATAATATTGCCAAATGGACTTATAATGACATTGCAGACAAATTATGGACTATTACTCCCCTTTCGGATATGTGGGGTATTGGCAAAAAAATGGAAAAGAATTTAAATAAACTAGGATTTTATACCCTTAAAGATATTGCATTATCTAATCCAATGATGTTAAAAGATAAATTTGGAGTAATGGGTTTAGAATTATGGAATCATGCTAATGGAATAGATTTAAGTAAAATAGCTGATTATAAAATTTTAGCTAAAAATGAATCTTTTAGTCATTCTCAAGTATTATTTAAAGATTATAATGAAAATAATATTAAATTAATAATTTCAGAAATGGTCGAAGTTTTAACCTCAAGATTACGTAAACATAATAAACAAACTAAAAATATTGGCTTAGGTATTGGTTATTCTAAAATATATGAAGATGGTTTTTATCACACTATTAAATTAGATAACCCTACCGATAATGCTCAAGAAATACTTAATTATTGTTTAATTATATTTGATAAATTTTATGAATTTTTACCTATTAGAAAAGTTACTATTAGTTATGGTGATTTGGTAACTAAAAAAGTGGTGCAATTAAATTTATTCAATAATATAGATGAGGAAAAAGATAATAAAGATATCAATAGTACTATAGATGAAATACAAAATAAATATGGCAAAAATAGTATCTTAAAAGCTACAAATTTATTAAAAGATTCGACAGCAATTGAAAGAAATAAGAAGATTGGAGGACATTACAAATGAATATATCAGATAGAGGAATTATTAAATGGCAACCTTTTAATTCCTGTTTTAATGCACAATTAGTTATTAAAGATATTAAAAAAGTTAAGAATAGAAAAACATATCCTAATTTATCAGAAGATCAATTAGAAAATATTGAAGAAAAAATAAAGGAAGCTTACAATTTAAAATTATTTGTTCAAATTAAATATTATTACGATGGGATTATTAATGTCATCGAAGGACAAATCAATGGTATAAGCCCTAATGATCAAAAATTATATCTAAATAATAAAATAATTTATTTTAAACAAATATTAAATGTTAAAGAATTATAAATTAATATTCCCCATTTTTTATTAAATTGTTAAAATCATCTATAGCATCATTTTCTAATAAATATAACATTTTGTTTAAATAAAATTCTGTTGTATGATAGTCTTTAGTAGTATCAAAAGAATATTTATCATTGATTTCATAAGAAAATTCAATTAATTCATGTTCTGTATAAGCACCATACCATGAAACCAAAGGAAGGGGTAACATTGCTCCCTTAGTCGATACTTTTATTTGTTTTTTATTTAAAATAGTAATTATTTTATAAAATATATCTTCATGTTTTTTACCTAATTTTAAAGTAACATCAACTAAATCATCACTACTAACTTTAGAATTGACAGTATTTTTAATAATCCCATTTAAGGCATCATCTTCCACTACTTCACCATTTAAATAAATAGCACTGTGAAGAACTTCAATATTATTAGTAGTAAGAATATCAAATAATTTTAAAATTCTTTCTTTAAATAAATCAAAATTTTCCATAGTTACTTTTTCCATAGTATATTGTAAATTAATTTTACTAAAAGCAATACTAGCAGAATTATTAAATCCTGTAATAATTGGTACTAATAAATTATCTGTTTCATTTAAAACATTAAAACTAGGAAACTCGTCTTTTAAACTAGTACTTAACACCTTCAATATTTCTTGATGATTATCTACAATATTAAACCAAAATGTGCCACTAAAACAATTAATTTTCATCATATCACCTACATAAATATTATAACATGAAAAAAGCTTTTATTAAGCTTTCATTTCAAAAGATTGTAACATATATTCAATTCTAGATTTAATATTGCGATCATTACTAGAAGTATTTGGAGTTTTAACAGTTATTTTATATGTTTTATCTTTAGTAGACAAATAATACTCATCTGTATAATTATCTAGTTTAATAGTGCAACTAGTATAACTTAAATCTAAATCAGCTTTAGTACAATTAGAAGGCATCTTTGACTTCTCAACAACCACTAATATTTTATCAGCATTAATAAATTTAAAAATATCTTGAGATTTATATTTAAAAACTGAAATATTATTAATATCATAACGCATTGAATAATCTAAATCACTGACATATTTTTGAGTAGTAATTAATTCATCTTTACCAGAAATATTGATGTATTCGAGTTTTTTATCTGTTGACATGTTAATTTTAATATCATTATGCTCAACAAAGAAGTAATTCATCAAATAAACTATAGACAATGATAAAAAGATTACTCCTAAAAAAACACATACTTGCATTACAAAAGCATTACTAGGATATTTCTTTTTGAATTCTTCCTTTTTTGCAGTGTTTTCTTTATTTTTAGAAGTATTTGCTTTTTGATTTTTATAGTTAGCATTTTTGGAATTATAATTATTATTGCGATTATTTTCTTTTTTCTTTGCCATAGCATCACTACCTTTATTTTAATAATACTACTTATTTTAATTTTGAGCAATAAATATTAATGGGAACTTGTCAATTAAATATAAATTCTCATTATTAGTATAAGATAATATTAAGGTTTTATACATTAAGAAAAAAATATGATAAAAAAGTACAAAAAAACTTGATTATCTTAAATTTATATGATAAGATTAGGTTGTCGTCTGGGGGATTAGCTCAGCTGGCTAGAGCACCTGCCCTGCACGCAGGGGGTCGCGGGTTCGAATCCCACATCCTCCACCAGATTGTTATTAAACTTGAGATATTCAAGTTTTTTTATTTAATAAATATAAAAACTACTTTCGTTTTATCAAAAGTAGTTTATTTAATTTTAGAAAATATATGTTATTTTTTTATAACTTTAATCAATCCATTTTCTAATTCTTCCAATGCTCTACCAATATCCTTTTTACTTTTATAGTTATTAATACGCATTTGATAATGAGAAGTTTCTAACATTTGCTTACTTCTCTTGGAAGCAACATGAACTAACATATACTTAGAGTCAACAATATTTAAAAGTTTATCAATTGATGGATATAACATCTAATCACTACTCCTTACATTAATATATTACTAAATAAATCACAAATAATACAATGTTTATAAAAAATTTTGACATTGATTTGACCAAATTTAACCATCAACCTCTACTGTTACAACTTCGTTTTCATATTTAATTTTAACAATATGAGAGTTCATAAATTCTGATTCCTTTAAGGGATTTTGAATATGTCCCTCTTCATTAGGTACTAAAAAGCCTTTATCAATTAAATCTTGAACTTTAATATATATAGTATTATTTTCATTAAATAAATCTTTATTTTGTTCTCCATAAGCTGTAGCACTTTTCTTAATAGTATCAATAATACTATTATAACTACTATTGACATCATAATCATTTTCAAAAGCATAAGATATTTTAAATACCGCTACAAAGTAGACGATTGTAAAAACCAAAACAACAGTTATCAAAGCAATAATTTTTTTATCATTTAATATTTTCATAATGTACCTTCTCTAAATAATATTATACATTATTTAAAATAATAAGCCAAGAAAAAAATCCCTTTTTAGAGATTTTTAAAAACAGCATTTTCTATCATAGACATTTGAAACAACATTTTCCTCACAACTAGTATAACATGGTGTATATGTGTGACGATAAATATGATGATTAATTATTCTGGTATTACATGGCATAATATGTGGTACTTCATAACATAAATAGCGATGACATACTCTTTCTTGAGGACATTCTTGAATTGGTGGACACATCATATTCATCTCCATTGGAGCAGCATTTTTTGAACAACATCCCATATCCATTGACATCCCCATATTCATATTTTGATTAGTTGTTCCATCAAAAGTCATATCTTGATTATACTCAAATTTATTTTGTTCCATAATTATTTCCTTTCTAATTTATATTATGAAACTTAAAATAAATTGTATGGGTTATCTTAATTATGTGGTGCAAATTGTTTCAATGGTGTATTTTCATCAATAGCTTTAAATACATAACCTTTGTTTTGAAAATATTCAATAAGTGTTGGCAAAGCATCACGAGTATTTTTCTTTATATCATGCATTAAAATAATATAACTACCATTACCCTTAACATAAGTTTTGGTTGTTTTGATAATGTAATCAACTGAAGTATTAGCATGGGTATCACCACAATCGACATTCCAATCAAAATAAGTATAACCTTTTTCTGTCATTAATTTAGATAAGGTTGTCATAATACCTTTAGAATGTTTGATACTTACCTCATTAGATGTACCACCTGGGAATCTAAAATATTTAGGATGCACCCCAGTTTTTTCATACACAATTTGTTCCATCTTATTAAAATCATTAAGATAAGTATCAACACTATCATATACAGACCATTTATGAGTATAAGTATGAATACCAACCGTATGGCCACGGTCATATTCATCCTTTATTTTATCTAAATAATTCGAAAATTGCGCAGTAACAAAGAAAGTCGCTTTAATATTATATTTATCTAAAATATCTAATATTTGAGTAGTATATGGACCTGGTCCATCATCAAAAGTTAAATAAATTGTACCATCAGTAACATTATCTACATGTTCATTATCATTAACTACTATAACTTTTCTTACTACTTCACTTTTATTTCCTAAACTATCACTAACTGAATATTTAACTTCATATTCTCCAATTGTATCATTTTTAATATTGTTCTCGACAACTACTTTTTCTGTTAAATCGCCTTCGCAAGAATCAACGGCTTTAACTCCAGGATCATTGTATGAAGAATTAAGATTTAAATAAATAGTTTTAGCACCATTTAAAGTAATTGATGGTTTTTCACTATCTATATATACAATATCTTTAGTTAAAGTTGTCTTATTATTAGAATTATCCGCAACTGAAAAATAAATTTTATCTTTATTTATTTTGTATTGCAACTTATCAGTAATATCACCATCATAATTGTCGGTAACTTTAACATCCATATCAAAAACTTTATTATTTTTACATCCTTTAATTTCACTATTAAGAATTATTTCCGGATCAGTTTTATCTACCACATTTACTACTCGTATTTCTTTTTTAGACTCGTTACCATGTACTTTATAAAAAATAAGGTATTTGCCAATTTTATTAGTATCAACTGCCCCTTCGATATCTAAACTTAAAGCCTCTTTTTTAAAACCATTTCTTAAATAAGCAGTAGCACCTGGTTCTTCATACTCATCTCCCACTAAAATAGTCATATTTCTTTTATCATTTAATTCTATTTTTATCTGAGGAACAAGCATATAAATAAGTCCTAATAATAGTAATAATATTAGGATGACTCCAACTGCAATTAAAGTTCTTTTACTGCTCATTTAATACCACCAAAAAAATTATAGCACAAAAAAAGGCTGATAGCCTAATTTTTAAAACATTTTGTTATTTTTTGTCACTTTTTGTAAATAAAAACTCGCGAGAATTATAATAATATTGGCAACCGCTTATTACAGATAAGATTGTTGCTGCTAAAATAAATAAATCAGCTACTGGAAGATTCAAATAAACAAATGGAAAATTTCCAAATAACAATAAAGTTAAACCAATCATCATGCACATTGTTTTAGCTTTTCCTGCCATTGATGCTGCTACTACTTTTCCTTTATTGCCACTAATCATTTTACAAGAATCAACAATTATATCTCTAGTAATAATTATTACAGGAACTAATACTGGTAATAATCTATCATAAGCTAAAATAATAAGTAAACCATTAACCAATATTTTATCAGCAATAGCATCAGTTACTTTACCAAAATCGGTAACCATATTACGACTTCTTGCTAAATAACCATCTAAAAAGTCTGTAACTGAACCAATCAAAAATAATACACCAGCAATAATATATTTTAAGCTTATTATCTCACCATTAACAATATATTCAGGAAAGAAAACGCCTAAATCTTGCCATGGAATTAATAATAAAACAATCATTATTATCGCTAATGCTATTCGCGATAATGTTATTTTATTTGGTAAATTCATTTTTACTCCTACCTCCTATAACTAACAACATATGCACTAGTCTTATCGACAGTAATTTGATTAACTGACCAAAAAATGGCTAAAATTACTAATAATAACACTAAAATATATGTTGCTATGTATAATCCTTTAAAGTTTTTTGGCTTATCTAAAGTATATGGTGATGCAACTTCATTTTCATTTACTTCCTTTGTGTTCAATTCAATTGTTTTTTCTATTGCTTTGATGGGAATTTTCGAAGTATATTCAAAAAGGTATTCATTAAATTCATCTAAAATTTTATCTTCATCTAGTCCCAAATACTTAGCATAATTAGCAATAATTTCTTTTAAAGCAAAAATATCTTTAAAAGATCCAATTTTTCCTTCTTCAATATTAATTAAAGTCGTTTCATCTACATCTAAATCTTTAGAAACCTCTGCAAGTTCAATTCCTGATTCTTCGCGACTTTCTTTTAAAAGTTCAGCAATTTCTTCCAAAATTTCACTCCTTAATTAAAAAAAATAATATTAATAAGCCATGTTTTGTAATTGACAAATATCTATCTATGCTATATGCATCCTTTAGATGTTCATTTCCATCGTCAAGGTTCTCCTACCAAAATTTGGATTTCTCACTCGAGGGGTTTACCGCGTTTCATTTGTTTGTCACCAAACAACTACGTTTCTGTGGCACGTTATATTTACTCATATCTTATTAAGATATTTTCAATGCCGTTAGTATTTAATACTACCATAGGTTATTGATTCCCTATGCACGAACACTACAATCATCGCAGATTGTGTGAGCATGGACTTTCCTCTACACCACTTTCTGATGCAGCATTTGTCTAAATATTATTCTTCTTTACCAAATACAACTTTCTCTAGTTGACTGATTCTTTTTAATAAATCAATGTTTGTAACTGTTCGATTTGTATTTTCGGCATTTTTACTAATTTCCAGTTGTTCATTTAAAGATCTAATTTCTTGCTTTAATTTACTATTGTCAGCCATTAAATCTTTTATATCTTTTTCCAATTTTTTTATAATAGAATTGTACTCAGTATAATCACGAATGACCATATCAAGAAACTTATCAACCTCTTGAGGTCTATATCCCCTAGCATCTACTTTAAAATCTTTTTCTAAAATATCTTGAGGAGTTAAATAAATTCGTTCGTTATACATTGAACCACCTTCTATCAAAGAAAATTATAAACGATTTGTGCTTTTCTTGTCAAGTTCTTTAAGATTAATTGTTTCAACCCAAATGCTAGCAAATTCTACTTTTCTTAAAAGTTCATTAATCATAAAATCAATTCGCATCCTTTCTCACCTAGTTAGTATAATAGCATATTTTTAAATTTATAAAATACTTTCGACAAATGTTGTCAAAATATTTAATTATAGATTTCATTGTAGACTATTTATTAATGCCAAATTTTTTTCATATAAAAAGCCACGTATTCCGTAGCTTATAAACAAAATGGTCGAGAAGACAGGATTCGAACCTGCGACCTCATGGTCCCAAACCACGCGCACTACCAAGCTGTGCTACTTCTCGAAATGGTGCACCCAAAGGGAGTCGAACCCCTAGCCTTTAGATCCGTAGTCTAACGCTCTATCCAATTGAGCTATGGGTGCGAATTCCCAGCTGCATTAACATTATATTACAACTATTTTAAAAAATCAACACTATCACCAGTTTTTTGTTATAGTTTTATAATAATGTCAGTTTTTAACATAATTTGTTAATGTCATTAATATCTTATGCTTTTAAACAATTTTGGTATAGCCTTTTCACCAATGCAAAAATAAAAACCATGATTATCCAAATATTTAGTGTTGTCTGATGCATCTTTTTCTTCGATGTGGCATCCAATAAAAATATCTCCTTTGTTTAATAAATTTAAAAATTCCAAAAAACCTCTTAATTTATAAATATGCATTTCAATATATTTATAATATTTTTCTCCATCTTTGTCTTCTGTTACTCCATGTATGAGGGCCATTGTTTGCAATTTCGTTTTAAGTTTAGTTTCTAATATATCGAAACTCCAATAACAAACATTTTCTAAAAACATGCCATTATAAAATGATTGTAAAACAATTTCTTTCCCATAATAATCCAGCTTTAATTGAAACTCAAAATCACCACTTTTTGTACGCTCAATTGCATTTACTTCAAAATTTAAAAACCAATTTCCATTTCTTCTATTGTACTTATGATGACTATATCTATCAAAAACATACCTATATGCTGTAATAAATTTTTCATTTCTTTGTGGTGCCATAGTAAACAATTTTAAAGGATATTTAGAATGTTTACTTTTACATTTAATTTCGATACTACCATAATCAGGTTTACACTCTTGATCTTCTTCTTTGTGAATTAATGTTTCAAACGTATATCCAATGCCTGTCGAACCCTTTCTCATTGATCTGACAAACCCCATATCTTTTATTCTAAAAAATTCTTCTTTTAACGATTCAATATCATTTTTCATAATTGACCTCCTAAAACTAGAGTATAACACCGCCTTGAAATAAAATTTGTCGATAAATGATGAATCAGTGTAATTTTGTAAAAAAATTGTAAAAAAAATATATAACAACTATTTATTTTTCGGGTTCGATATATAATTATAATAGAAGGAGCTAGATAATTGGAGTGTAATGTTGATTATTCGCATATAAAGAATAAAAAGTTAATTATATAAATTGATTAGCTCTTTTGAGTAATTTTGTCATCTATAAACTAGATGGCTTTTTTATAAAATTGCATCTTTCATTGTGTAAACTGAAAAAATATATAATAAAAATTATAATACCAGTATTGATTGTTTTTAACTATTACTTTAAAATTATAATAGAAGGTGAAAAATTATGAGAAAGAAAAACATTTATATTGTTCCAAATGACGATGGCGGTTGGAATGTCAAAAGCGAAGGAAGTTTAAGGGCTATTAAACATTTCGAAACTAAGGCACC
>CANQFH010000005.1 GCA_947598425.1 uncultured Bacilli bacterium
TTAAGTACCAAAATAGATGGTATTGATTTACATGAGTTTGCTAATAATAGAAATACTAAAGAAGATATTATTTATGCTAAAAGAGGAAATATTTATGATAAAGATGGTAATATTTTAGCTCAAACAGTTAATTCTTATAAAATAATTGCAGTCTTAAGTGAAAGTAGAACTGTGGATCCCAAATATCCTATGCATGTAGTTGATAAAGATGCGACTGCTAAGATGTTAAATGAAAAATTAGGTATTGATTATGATTACGCTATTAATCAGTTAAGTAAAGATTTATATCAAGTAGAATTTGGTAAAGAAGGTAGTAATATTTCAGAATCTAAAAAAAATGAAATTGAAGCCTTGGATATGCCTGGTATAATATTTGAAGCAACTTTAAAAAGAAATTATAGTATGGGTTCATTTGCTTCTTATATTATTGGTTATGCTAAAATGAATGAAGGAAATATTGTTGGAGAACTAGGAATAGAGTCTTATTATAATGATGAATTATCTGGTACTGATGGTAAGACTACTTATCAAACTGATGCTTATGGTTATACTTTACCTAGTGCTAACGTCATTACTACACCAGCTAAAGATGGTAATGATATTTATCTAACTATTGATCAAAAAATTCAAATGTTTGCTGAAACATTAACTCGTAATTTATCATCAGAATATACTATGGATTGGATGGTATTTTCCGTTATGGATGCTAAAACTGGAGCAATTGTGGCTAGTTCTACTTATCCTAATTTTAATCCTAATAATTTAAATGATTTAACTATCTATATGAATCCTTTAGTTAGTTACGAATATGAACCAGGAAGTGTTATGAAAATATTTGATTTTGCTACATCTATTGAAAAAGGTAAATATAATGGTAGTGAAGTATATGATTCGGGATCTATTAAAGTAGCAGATGCTACTATTAAAGACTTTAATAAAACAGGATGGGGGCAAATTACTTATGATACAGGTTTTACTTATTCATCCAATGTTGCGGCTTCTAAATTAGCTTTAGATTTAGGTCGAGATACTTTAACTGATTATTATCAAAAATTAGGATTTAGTAAAAAAACAGGAATAGAACTTGCTAATGAAGCTAAAGGTAAAGTCGTAATTGATAATGATGTTACTTTAGCTAATGCCGGTTTTGGTCAAGGTATTACGGTAACACCAATTCAAATGTTACAAGCCTTAAGTACTCTTACTAATGATGGAACCGTCCTAAAACCTTATATAGTTTCTCAAATTAAAAATGGTGATGAAGTCCTTTATGAAGGTCAAAGAGAAGAAGTAGCTAAAGTATATAGTAAAGAGACTATGGATTATATGAAAGGTCTTCTTCATAAAGTAGTTTATGAAGGTCTTGCTTCAAGTAAAGTATGGGCTCCGACTAAAACCACAATGATGGGAAAAACAGGAACTGCCCAAATTGCCTCTCGTGGTGGTTACTTAACTGGAGCTTATGATTATGTCCGTTCTTTTGCCGGAATATTCCCTGAAGACGATCCGAAATATATTGTATATGTTGTCGTAAAAGAATTATCTTCATCAAGTGCTAATCCCATTGCAAAAGAAGTTGTTAAAGCTGTAGATGATATTGTAGCTTATTTAGGCCTTGATGCTAGTAAAACTGAAATAATATCTAAAATAGTAGAGTTAGATAACTTAATTAGTAAAGAAGTAACTACTACAGTAGAAGATTTAAAAAATAAAAAATTATTAGTATATACTTTAGGTACTGGAAAATATATTATTAATCAATATCCATTAAAGAAAGATAAAGTTTTAGAAGGTAGTAAAGTCTTTATTGTTACTAATAATAGTGATTATGTTTTAGAAGATTTAACAGGATGGAGTTTAAATGAAGTCATGACTTATGCCAATTTATTAGGTATTAATGTGACATATAATGGTTATGGTTATGTAACAAGTCAAAGTATTCCAGCAGGAACCTTAGTAACTCCTGATATGTCTTTAGAATTATCTTTAAGTAAATAATACTTTACATCTTAAAATGGGTTTATGTTGACAATTTGCCTTATTAATGCTTATAATCTAAGTATAAAGTGGAAGGATTAGAAAAATGAAAGAATTATTATTATTAACTAGTTTTGTTCCTAATCCACAAACTGGTGATTATATAATGAGATACGTAGGTATTGGTGTAGTTGCCTTAGTAATTGTGGGTTTTGGTATCTTCTTATTATTTGGAGGCAAAAAGAATAAGGATAGTAAACCTAAAGAAGTAAAAAAGGAAGAGAATAAACAAAATAAGTAAAAGACTAATGTTAAGTCTTTTTTTCTTTACTATAATTGACATCTAATTTTACAAATATTTAGTGTTAATATAGAGTTAAATAATAAATTGTGTTATATTTTTTATAGAGTAAGAAGGTTAAGATATGAAAAAGATAAATAAATTAATTACATTTTCTTTATTAATAATGTTAGGTAGTAAAGTTAATGCCGCTACTTTAACCTTTAAAGATTGTGAATATACTAATGAATATCGTAATTGGCTTAATTTAAGTGAAAAAGAAAGAGAAGCTAGTATTATGCCTACTATTTGTCAAAATACTAGTAAAGATAAATATTATTTTGTTGGTGAAAGTGTATCTTTAGGTAGTGTTAAAGTAACTGATTCTAAATTTAATTTAAATGATTATAATATGGTTACTTCAATTAAAGATCAACAAGATACTCAAGCTTGTTGGGCTTTTGCTACTAATGCGGCGATTGAATCAAATCTTTTAATGAATGGCTTAGGTAATTATGATTTAAGTGAGGCTCATTTAGAGTTAGCTACTCAAACTAAATATAATAATAATCGGAATACTTTTAATAGAACGAAACAAACTGGAGGTAATTATTTAGTATCCTCAGCTTATTTAATGAATTCTTGGGGTCCATTACAAGAAGAAAGTTTACCTTTTGATAGATTATTAAAATACTATAAGGATGAAGAGCATATTTATGCAAGTGAAGTTGTTAATAGAAAAGGAATCTTTGATGTTAATTCTATTATGTTTTTAGGAAATACAGGAGCTTGTAATGCTGATACTAAAAATGATATTAAGGAATATTTAATTACTAATGGAGCCGTTGCAACATATCTTTATGTTAAGCCAGAAAATAAAAAAGATGAATATTTATATTATAATGGTGAAGATGTTGTTAACCATAGTGTTACTATTATTGGTTGGGATGATAATGTTGAAGTTGAAAAATTTGGTAGTAGTAAACCAGCTAGTAAAGGAGCTTGGATTATTAAGAATTCCTATGGAGGAGATAGTTATCAATATGTATCTTATGAAGATGTTCATGTTTGTAATAGTGTAGTAGGATTCTTTGATATTGATAAAGAAGTGGAAGATTATACTTATAATTATGATAACTTAGGAGCTAATAGTACTAGTAAAATTAGTTCTCATACAGTTTATTTTGCTAGTATTTTTGATAAAGAATCTATTGATACTAAAGAAGAATTAAAAGAAGTAGCATTATATTTTTCTAAAATTAATCAAAATTATGAAATATATTTTGCTAATGGTCAAGTTTTTGATATTAGTAAGATGACTAAAGTGGGTGAAGGTAAGTCTGATTTTGTTGGTTATAAAACAATCAAATTAAATAATAATGTTAAAATAAATGGTAAATTTACAATTATTGTTAAATTAAGTGCTAATGAAGATATTGAGTTTGAAGTTTCTCGTAAATATGAAGGTGCTACTAACTATGATAGTCTTAAATTAACTGAAGGGGTACAATTTATATCAACAGATGGTATTTCTTATAATGATGTTACTAAATATGAAAATAATCCTTTTCAATTATCAATAAGGGCTTATACTAATAGATTAGATGAATTAGTAGATAATAATAACAATAATAAAAGTGATAGTAGTACTCCTAGTAGTAGTTCTAAACCTAATGTAGATACTAATAAAGATAATTCTAATAATAATGTATCTTCAGATAGTAATACTCCAGATACAACTACGGAAAATCCCAAGACAGGGTATAGTATTCCAATAATATTTATTATAATTAGTTTAACATCTTATATAGTATATAAATTTAAAATTAAAAAATTATATAAATAATTAGAAGCAGTGCTTCTTTTTTATTTGTAATAAGTAATTTATATTTTATAAGCATATAATAGAATAGAAAAATTATACTAAAATTTGACAATATGTGCGATACTTCAAAAAGAGTATTGACAAAAAGAAAGCATTTGAAGTATAATTTTCTCATAGAAAGGAAAGGTATAGAGAATGAAAAATTTAAAAATGTTTGCGATTGGTCTTGCTGCTATGGCTGCAATGACTACTGGTGTGCATGCTGCTGCAACAGATTGCTCAGAAAGCACTGTTTCAGATACATGTACTTTAAAGACTGCTATGACAGTTAGTACTAGTGTTGATGTAACTGAAGATATGACTATTAAAACTTCTGCTACAAACAAATTAACTGTTACAAATAGCGGTGAATTAAATGTAAAGGAAGGTGTTACTTTAACTATTGATGGTGGTAACTTATACTTAAATGGTAATGCAAAAATTACTGTTGAAGATGGTGCTACTTTAATAGTTAAAGGTGGTGTTGAAGGTACTACTGCAATTGATGTTGCAGCTAGTTCAACAGCTATTATAGCAGTTGATCGTGGTACTTTTGAAGTTACTGGTAATGATAAGGGATTTGTTACTCATTCTGCAACAAATGTTTTAACTATTAATCTTAACGACGCTACAATGAGACTTAGCAATAATGCTAAAAATGCTATGAATGGTGGAGTTACTGTTAATGCTGATACTTCAAAAATTTATGTTGAAGACAACAAAATGGGTGGTATTAATGCTGTTATTGCATTAGATCATTCAGATTTAGTAGCTACTCATAATGGTTTAAGTGGTGTTGCTTTAAATGCAAGTTCAAGTGTTGATTCTCATTCAACAATAACTGCTACTGGTAACAACTGGAATACAGAAGCTACAGATCCTGATAGAACTCCAGATAAAGCTGATATTCTATTAAAAGGAAATGTAACTGTTGCTGGTAAAATTGTAGCTGATACAATTGCTCCTGAAAAAGATTTATGGTCAAGTGGCTCAAGTTTAGGAACTGTTGCAACTCCTACACTACAATTAACTGGTGGTACAGTTGATGTTAAAGAGTCTAAATCAATTTGTCCTGGTACAACTATAGGCGGTACTTGTAGTTCTACTGCTAGTAAAAAATTAGGAGTTTCTGGTAATGGTATCGTTGAAGAAGGAGATACAGCAACTATTTATGGTAAAGTAACAAAAGTTGAAACTGGAAAAGACGTTAAAAAGGTAGTTTTAACTACTGGATCTAGCATAGATGAATTAACAGTTGCTGGAGGTACTGATGTTGTAAATAATACTAACGGAAGTATCGTAGCTCACACTACTGAAGGCGATGTTGTAGAAGTTAAAGCTGGTAAAACTGTAACAGCTGGTACTGCAACAACTGAACCAGAACCAGTAGAACCAGGTCAAACAGATCCACAAGATCCAAATGCAGGTTCTTCTAGTGAAAATCCAAGTGAACCACCAAAAACTGGCGATAACATTATGGCATTCGTTGGTTTAGGTATTGCAAGTTTAGCAGTAGTTGGACTTGGAACTAAAAACCTTAAAAAACAAACTAACTAATTGAGTTTAGTTTGAGAAAGTTTTGAAGATATCGCAAACACTTCAAAATAAGTATTAGACTAGTAGATTAGATTATAGAGTTTTAAAGATATTACTTGAAGAAGGTAGTATCTTTTTTATTGAATTTTTTTATATAATTAATTGACATTTTTGAAAGAAAATAGTATATTATAATTACTTAAGTAATTAAGTTATGCATTTATGCATATAATATTAAAAAAGCTAGTGATTCCCACTATTAAAAAAAGAGGAACTTAAAAAAGCGGTGATTCCTACCATTAAAAGGAACTTAAAAAAGCGGTGATTCCCACCATTAAGAGGAACTCAAAAAAGAGAACTAGAGAGCACACTCTAGTTTTATTATAACATCATGGAGGTTTTTGTATGAATCAATCGTTAACTATTGTTAAATTAGATGCTAAATATTGCAGTTATTTAAGAAAATTTGATAATAAAGTTCCATATAATTATGGTAAAAAAGAATTAAGACCATTTGTAGGAGTTTTATTTAAAATTAATAATTTAATGTATTATGCGCCGCTTTCTAGTCCAAAATCAAAACATTTTAAAATGAAATCTAAAATTGATTTTTTGAAAATAGATAATGGTAAACTTGGAGCAGTTAATTTTAATAATATGTTGCCTGTAACCGAAAAGAATATTATTAAATTAAACTTAAATAAAGTGAGTAATTCCAATTCAGAAAAAAAATATTTAAAACTTTTAAGAGAACAGTTATTCTGGCTAAACCGTAATAAAAATTTATTACAACACAAATCAAAAAAATTGTATGATGGTTATGTTAATGGATTATTAAGTTTACATATTATGAGTAGATGTTGCAATTTTAAATTATTAGAAGAAAAATGTAATGAATATAATAATAAATAATTGTATTTAAAAGCATATAATTTAATGGTGAATTATATGTTTTTTAATGATATTCATACTAGAATTAGATTTGTTGTTTTAGTAGTTATAATTATTTTATTATTAGTTATAGGGAAAGTATTTTATATTCAAGTGTTTTCTTATAATAAATTATCTAAAATTACTGAAGATTTATGGAGTAGAAAGATGACTATTAATGCTCCAAGAGGAGATATAGTTGATCGTAATGGCAAGGTTTTGGCTACAAGTATTGTGACAACTACTATTTATGTTGTACCAAATCAAATTAAAGATAAAGAAAAGGTATCTCAAGATATTGCAACCATTCTTAATTGTGATTATGATGATGTTTATAAGTATGTATCCAAAAATAGTAGTATGGAAATAATTAGAAAAGGTATGGATTTAGATAGTGAAACTGCTGATAAGATAGATAAATTAGGTTATGATGGGGTATATTTAGTTGTGGATTCTAAAAGATATTATCCCTATGGTGAAACGTTAGCTCATATCATTGGTTTTGTTGGTAGTGATAATCAAGGTTTATCAGGACTAGAACTTACTTATGACAAATATTTAAAAGGAATAAATGGAGAACTTAAATATTATAGTGATGGCAAAGGAAATAAGTTAGAAATACCTGATAGTTATGTTGCACCTTCCAAAGGGATGACTTTAAAATTAACATTAGATATTGAATTAGTTAAAGCTGTAGATAATGAAATTCAGAATGCCATGGATAAATATGACTCAGCAGCGGCCTTAAGTATTGTGATGGATCCCGATACAGGAGAAATTTTAGCTATGGGTAGTAAGCCTAGTTTTAATCCCGTTGATTATCAAAATTATAGTACGGAGATTATTAATCGAAATTTACCGATTTGGATGACTTTTGAACCTGGTTCTACCTTCAAAATAATTACCTTAGCATCTAGCATTGAAGAAAAAACTGTTGATTTATTTAAAGATTCTTTTACTGATAGTGGTTCAATAAAAGTAGATGGTGCGACTATCCATTGTTGGAAGCATGGTGGACATGGTACCCAAACTTATTTAGAAGTAGTCGAAAACTCCTGCAATCTGGGGTTTTAGCGAGTAATTGAATATTTATTAAAAAATGTCAAAAAAATATCAAAAAACTCTTGCATTTTACATAATTTTATATTAAAATAATACGTACAAATGTTATAGATGACATGCTTATGACGTAAAGGGGAGTTAAAATGAATTGTGAGAGATTAAAATTATTACTTATTAGCTTAGTATTATTTATATTAGCACCTTCTATGGTATTTGCTGAAAATAAGGTTACTTTAGGGGTTGATAAAACTGATTTAACTATCGGAGATATTGTAACTATTTCAGCAAATGTTACTAGTGATGAAGAAAAACTTTATGCTTTAATAGCAACTTTAAGTTATGATCATAATGTTTTTGAAGAAATAGATATCAGTGATTTTGGCCTAGAATCAGAATCAATGAACATTAATTATAATAATTACACTAATAAATTTGGAATTATTAATAAAAGTGGTGCTATTCCTAGTAATTTGTTTACTTTAAAATTAAGAGTTAAAAATGATGCCAATGTTGGTACAACTAATATTGGTTTAACTAATATTACTGCTTCTGCTGGTGATAATAAAACTAGTTATGATAAATCATCTTTAGAGTTATTAATTACTAAAGATGCTAGTAGTGGTGATGTTGTAAATAATAATAAACCATATGAAGTAGAAGATAATAAAGAAACAGAAATTAAAGTATTTACAAACAAACCAATCGTGATATCTTTAGGAGTAGTTAGTATTACTTTAATTATTTTAACAATCTTAGTATGTATATTTAGAAAAGAAAGCGTTATTTTAAGAAATACTTTAATTGTGTTAGCTATTATTACTCTCGGTGGTTTTATATTCTTAAATATAATTAATTACAATAAAAAAGATGTTAATGATGATGGGGTAAAGAATTATAATGATGCTAAAGATATAATGGAATATTTATTAGATTTTGAAGGTAAAGAAGATAATAATCAAGTAGAAAACAATCAAAATAATAGTAATAAAAATAACAATAATAGTAATAATAAAAATAATAATAATAACTCTCATCAAAATGAAACTAAGCCTGATAAAGATTACGATGTTAATAATGATGGTAAAGTCGATATAGATGATGTTGCTTCTTCAACTGGGGATACTACTGAAAAGACTAATTATAAAGTTACTTTAGATAAAATAGCTAATGATGGTAAATACTTAGCTAAGGGTAATGAAATAGCCTTAGACTTTACAGCTACAGTTAGTCCTAGTGAAGATATTATTGGAGTAGTTATCAATGATACTTATTATGAAGTTATTAAAAGTGACTCATATTATCGTGTATTAATTGATACCACCAAATTAGTTGGTACTTATGAATTTAAATTTACCGAAGTAAAATTAAGCAATAATCGAGATGTTAAGACAAAACTAACATTAACTAAAGAAATATTAAAAGAAATTCCTTATGTTGATATGTTTAATGTCGATGATGAAAACAATATTTTATCATTTAATTTAGAAGATCCTGAAAAAGCTTTTATTTCAGGTAAGTTTGCTATTTATGAAAATGATGATGTTTTAATTAAAGAGCAAGATTTAAAAAATGTGAATACTTTTGAATATGAATTTGATATTGATAAATTTTATACTATTTATATTTATGCAACCTATGATTTAGATTCAGATTTAGAAAATGGTGAAAATAGTGTTACTGAAAAAGAAATTTATAAACATAATTTTTCTGTAGCTCATGATTATGATTTTCAAATAAATAATGTTACTATAACTGACGCTATTGAGAAAGGTCAAAATTTAACTATTTCTTTTGAAAGCATGAATAGATTAAATTTTGATGTCGATTATATTGTTATTAATGGTATTGAATATGATGTTACCTTAAAAAATGATAATTATTACGAAGTTTTAATAGATAAATTAGATACTTCTAAAATAGGTAAATATTATTTAAATATTGATCAAGTTGTTCTAGACAATTTTAAAGGATTTACATTACATAATGATTATGAGATAAATGATCTTATGTATAATGTTTTAAAACAAGGAGCAATAGTTAATGATATCAATATTACTGATAATAAAGATAGTAAAGAATTAGCAGTTAATTATAATTTAGAAGATCAAGATACAACATTATTAAATTTAGATGCGGTATTAGTAGATAGTACTGACAAAGTAGTAGATACTTTAGAAGGTATAAATCCTAATGAAAGTATTAAACTATCATATGATGGTAATAATGATGGTAGGTATAAAGTTAAATTTTTAGCAGATTTAGATTTAGGTACTGAAAGACATATTTATCAAGATAAAAATATTGGTGAAAAAGAAGTTTTAACTCAAAAAGAAGTATCTATTATTAAAGCTGAAGTTAAAAAATTATTCCCAACTAAAGGTGAAGCTCAATATACTATTACCTTCCAAGTATCAGTATCTGATGCAATTAAGAGTAAATATAGTGAACTTGCTGGAGTAACTATTAATGGTTTAAACTATGATGGTGCAAAAGATAATAATTATGTTTCTAAAGTAAGTTTTAAAGTTCCAGATGAATCCGGAATATTAACTTTAAAAATTGATCGTGTAAAACTACGTCATGAAACATATAATGGTATTTCTCAAGAGTATTTCTCAGTAGAGCCATACATTATTCAAATAGATGTTTTAAAAGATATTCCTACTATTGAAAATTTTACTGTTAAAGAAGAAGATTATAATAAAGGTGAAGCTACATTTAACTTTGATGTCAAAACTGATAAAGGCGGCTTTAATGGTGGTTATGTTACTTTAGGAAATGCAAGAAAAGATATAGTAGAGGGAAATAATGAAGTTACTTTTACAGATATTTCTAAAGACCAAGAATTGGAACTAAAATTTTATGCATCATATGATTTAGATACTAATATTTTAGATAAAGAAAATAAAGAAAACAATTATACTGATGAGATGATTCATACTATTAAATATGGATTATATAATGGTGATGTTTATGATAATATAAAAATAACTAATTTAAACGCTGTAAGTATTAGTGCTAATAATTATTTTGAAAAAAATGAAGAAGTTAAATTATATTTTGATGCTTTAGGATTAGAAGAATTAAAATTAAATATTGAAAAAGTAGTAATTAATCATGAAGAATATAATGTATCTTATGATAATAATTATTCATTAATAATTAAAGGATTTAATACTACAGGAGAAAAAGAAATAGTAATTGATAAAATATATTTAAGTAATGGTAAAGTAATTACTTTAAAAGATAAAGTTGCTACTAAGATTGAAATATTAAAAGATGAAGTAAAAATGGCAGATTTTAATTATACTGTAAATAATAATAATATTAAAATGACATTTAAACTTAAAGATTTAGATTTAGCAAGTAATATGAATGATATTGTTGTTAAAATATTTAGAGAAGATAATACTTTATATCAAGAAATACCTTTTGCAAATGAATTATCTTTTGAAGTTGAAGAAGGTAATCCTAGATATTATGTCAAAGTTTATGCAACCTATGACCGTGATATCTCTAAAGGAGATAGTAATTATTTTCAAAATATTTTAATATTAGATAAAACTGTATCTACTGCGAAAAATTATGTGGAATTTAAAGAAATAGAAGATGTTAATTTATACTTAGAAGATAATAATAAAGTAAATAAAGTAGAAGAAATAGATATTAAGTCATTAGAGGCTAATAAAGATAAATACTTTGTTGAAATAATATTGAAAGATATGCCAACAGTATATGCAAAGATAGATGAAATAGTTATTAAAGATAATAAAGTAATCTTAATATTAGATTATCATTATGTAATTTTAAATAATAAGAAATATGATCGTTTAGAGATAGAATTAGGTACTATAAATGATGATAAGGTAACTAATGATATTCATCCAGATACTTTAGAAGAATTATTAAATAAAATTAAAGAAAATCCTAAAGGTAATTATACTTTAGAAAGAGATTATGATGCTGAAGGTTTAAACTTTGATAATTATTTAATAGATGTTCCATTTAGTGGTACTTTAAATGGTAATAATCATCAAATAAGTAATTTAAAAGCTCCTTTATTTAATACTATTGAAGAGGGTACAGTGGAAAACTTAATTTTAGTCGGAGCTCAATTAACATCTAGTGATTATAAAGGCCTTCTTGCTAATACAGTTAATAAAGCTACAATTAGAAATATTTTAGTAGATGGTGTTCAAAAAGATAATAGTCCGGGCCAAGCAGGTACTTTAATTGGAATTGCTAATAATTCTAATATTGAAAAAGTTCGTGTCAAAGGGTTTGAACTAAATGTAAGTGGTAACAATCAACAAAATGGTGGCTTAATTGGTGTTTTAAGTAATTCTACTTTAAAAAATAGTTATGCTATTGGTAATATTAGAGCTGCTTGGAATTATATGGGTGGTTTAGTAGGAAATGCAAGTAATAGTGAAATTAGTAATTGTTATGCTAAAGTAGTTTTCAGTGGTGGTACTGTTAATGCGGTATCATATGGTCTTGCAGGATCTGTTAATGGTGGTTTAAGACTTAAAAATAATATTGCTATTAGTAATGCTAATAATCCATTTGCTGGAAATATTAAAGAATCAAATAATAATTATGCAGTATCCTCTAAAGATAATGTTATAACTGGCTTATCTTATGTAAATAAAGAAGATATAACTAAAGATTTATTTATTAAAACTGAGTTTGATGAGGAAATATGGTATTTAAATAAAGCATCTTATGATAATATGCCAGTATTTAATTCTGAAAAAGAAACAAGTATTAATAAAGAAGAAGAATATGATGAAACCAAAGAAATATTATATCGTAATCTGATGTTATTGATGCCATATTATAATAGTAAGCAAATAATTGAAGCATCTAAACTTATAGCGGATGATAACATTCTAGTTAAAGAAGAAATTTTACATATAGTACCAATAGGTAGTGATGGTAACATAGTAACTTACTTAACAGATAATGATGTAAGTAAGATTCAAAAATTAAAAGTGGTCTTTAAAAACAAAGAAAAGATTACTTATGATATTCGTTTTGATCATACATATAATAATATTGCTCATTATAGAATACCATCATTAAAAATAGATTATACTTATAATCATTATATAATTGATACTAATTCACGTTTAGTTAATAATTTAACAAATTACCTAAGAAGTTTAACTTATAGTGATAATTTAGATAAATTAACTAGTACTCCTGATAGTAGAATATATCGTGATTTTTACAATGATACTACTAAAAATGAATTACAAGAGTTTGTTTTAAAATATTTATCTAATAGTAATTATACTAATACTATTCATAATGAAACTATTGATGATTATCTAGAAAAAGAAATTAAAAATAATAATAATTTAGATAAAATGTTATATACATATAATTATTTTAGACGTTTCTATGATGTATCTATCGATGGTATAAAATTAAATGATTTAGTGTTATTTGGCTTATCCGGATTTAACGATAATATGAATTTAGAAAATATTACTAAAGAATTTTTAAGTAATGCTGATAATATGAAAACTGGTAGTACTAATGATACTTATAAAAGATTATTTTATAAATATACTAATTTAGAAAATATTACGGACTTCTTAGAATATTTAGTTAATGAATTTAGTAATGAAAACATAGATAATTGGTTTGCAAATTCATTTAAAGGTTATATAAGAGAAGTTAATATCGATGACCGTAGTGACATTACTTATACATTATGGAGTCATATTAGTAATGTTGATGTTAATACTCAAGTATCTTGGTTTAATTATGCACTTCCAATTTTAACATTACCAAAAGATGCTGCTTATATTATATCTTCTCCAGGTCAATTTATAATTGGAGCTGAAAGAACTTATATTGCTAATCCAGCTGATCAAGCATCTCAATTAGAATTTAGAAAAAGAGTTGATAAGTATGCTGATATTATGAAAGAATATTATACAATTACTTCAAGATTAGTGGAAGAATCAATATACTTTAATAATATTCATACCATTGAAATAGATAAGAGATATACTTATGATGATAATGGTATATTAACATTCCAAAATCCATATTCAACAGAAGAAGACTTCCATAAGAATTTTAATGAAGTAATTGGTCAATGGGCATATAATGATTATAATGCGGCGACTGCCAATGGTGCTTATATTATCTGGAGAGTTGAAGGAGTATTAGATGGTGAATGGACTTATAATACTTGGTCACATGAAACAGCTCATAATATGGATGCTAGATTATTCTTAAAGAATAATGGTCGAAGATTTGATGCTGGTGGTGAAGATTATGCTGATAGCAACTTAACTCAAAGTTTTGGTGAAGGCGATATCACGATGAATTTATCTAAGCATTATGATAAAAATTCTTATATAGGTTCTAACTTACAACCAAGTCGTATTGATAGCCCAGCTAAAATCGAAGACTTCTACAAAAAAGTGTTCCAAACAATCTATATTATGGATTATCTAGAGGGAGAAGCATTCTTAAAATTAACTCCATTAGAACAATCTAAAATAGCAGTCCAAGCATCTTATCCAAGAGAAAATGAAGGCTTAGATCCTAGTATGTCTTATTTATATCATCAACATACAGTATATCAAGAAATCGATGAAAGTAAATTTATTGATATGCATTTAAATTCTATAGAAGATTTATATAATAATAGATTAGTTATTTTCCCAGGAGTTATTTATTCAACTTATACTACTAATCGTTATGGTGGTGAAGGTATTTATAAAGTCCGTTGGTATCAACCTCATAATGATGAAGGTAGACCAGACTCTTATAGTATTAAATGGCTTGCATATGAAATGTTAGGTTATAAAGGATATAAAGATGGTTATATCGAATATTATAGTAATATTAATTCAATTAAAAAAGAAGTTGGAGTAATTGAAAATAATCAATTAAAAATGAAAGAAGTTGATTATAAAACAGATTTAATGGCTTTAAAAACTATTACAGGTATTTCGGATATAACATTTAAAAAATATAAAGAGATGCGTTTTAAAGAAGTAGAAAATAACTTAGAAAGTATTCAATATATTGATGTTAATGAAATGTTTAATAAATTCTATGAAGCATTAAAGAAAGATGCTGAAATAGTTAGATTAAAACAAGAAGAAGCTTATAAATTATATCCAGGAAATACTAAAGAAGATCAAGATAAACGTAATAAACTTATAAATGATTCTAAAGTTAAATATTTTGCTAATAGTACAGCGGTACGAAAAGAAATATATTATACTATAAAAAATGGTACTAATGACTTTGAAGGTTTAGTATATGATAGTAATAATAAACATGCAGTAAAGCCATTTGAAATTAATTAAAGGATTGATGAGTCAATCCTTTTTATCTTGAGTAATTATTTTTAATAATAATTAATAAAATTTAATAAAGGGGGATGTATGAATAATTTAAAAAAAGAAATAGAATTAATGATAAACAAAGAATTATATCATAAAGAAGTAATTAATTTTTTAGAATTTAAAATGTTAAATGAATTATTACTTGGGGAACAAAAATGAATGTTATTAAAGTTAGAAGTGAATTAAATAAGGGTAAAACTATATATGATTTAGAATTAAATGTCGGTTATTATGCGCGAGTTTCTACCGATAAAAGTGATCAATTAAATAGTTTAGAAAATCAAGAAAAATATTTTAGAGAAATGATTGGAGAAAATAAAAGTTGGCATTTAGTTGGAGAATATATTGATGAGGGTATAAGTGGTACTCAAGTAAAAAAAAGAGATAACTTTTTAAAAATGATTAATGATGCTAAAAATGGTTTAATAGATTTAATAATTACTAAAGAAATATCGAGATTTTCAAGAAATGTTATCGATAGTATTAAATATACTGAAGAATTACTTAATAATGGTTGTGTTGTTTATTTTTTAAGTGATAATATTAATACTATTTATCCTGATAGTGAGTTTCGTTTAACATTAATGTCTTCTTTAGCTCAAGATGAAGTTCGTAAGTTATCAGAAAGAGTTAAATTTGGTATTAAAAGAATGATTAAAGATGGAAAAATTATTGGAAGTAGCTTGACAGGTTATTATCGTAAAAATGGTCAATTAATTGTTAATGAAAATGAAAAAGAAATTATTGAAATTTTATTTAATTTATACGCTACTGGTAAATATTCTTTTTCTTATATATCTAATATTTTAGAAGATAAAGGTTATCTTAGCAAAACTGGTAAAAAATATTCAATAACTACTTTAAAAAAGATGTTACAAAACCCTCGGTATAAAGGTTATTATACTGCCAATCTTAGTTATATTGAAAGTTATAAAACTCATAAAAAAGTTAAAGTACCTGAAAAAGAAAGAATTATTTATAAAGATGCTAATATTCCGGCGATTGTATCTGAAGAATTATGGAATAAAGCTAATGAAATATATCAGCAAAAGAAAAGTATTATTAGTAATAATAATTTAAATAAGCAAAAATTATTAAATTCTAAGTATAGTGGTAAAATAAGATGTCGTGATCATGCTTATTATATTAGAAAAAATAAATATTATTGGGTATGTAGTAAACATTTAAAAGAAGGTATATGTAATATGCCAATGATAAAAGAAAAAGTGTTAGATTCTTACTTACTTAGTATTTTAATCAAAAGAATAGATACTAAAGAAATAGAGAAAGATCTTATTAATAAATATATAGATATTATAAATAAAAATAGCGTAGCTAATATAAATAATATTAATAATAAAAAGTTAGAATTAAATAGAAATAAAGACAAATTAATTGAACTTAATTTAAATAATATAATTAGTAATGAAGAATTAAAATTGAGATTAAATAAGATAGAGAAAGAATTAAATAATTTAAAAATAGATAGTATAAATAATAATGATAGATTAATAATCATAAAAAATAATATTCATAAATTAATAGATATTAAAAATAATTTAGACATGTATATAAATTTATTAATTAATAAAATAGTTGTTCAAAAAGAAAATAAATTAGAAATATCTTTTAAAGATAATTCAGAAGAAATAATTATATTAGAAAATTAATTTTTTTATATAGCAAAAGTGAACCCCACTAACCCAGGGTTTGTATCTTTAGGTAATAAATTAGGAGTTAATAAATTAATGAGTTATATTAAAGATTTTGGCTTTGGTAAAAAAACAGGGATTGATTTAAATGGTGAAGGTAATGGTATTTTATTTAAAGAAGAGAATATGGGACCGGTAGAATTAGCTACCACAGCATTTGGCCAAGGTATTAGTGTTACTCCGATTCAACAAGTTACGGCAGTATCTGCTGCAATTAATGGTGGTTATTTGAATACTCCTTATATTGTTAAAAGTATTATAGATGATAATAGTAAATCTACTATATTTGAAAATAAAAAAGTAACTAAAAGATCGGTTATTTCTGAAGAAACTAGTGCTATGGTAAGATTTGCATTAGAAAGTGTTGTAGCAAATGGTAGTGGTAAAAATGCTTATATTGAAAATTATCGAGTTGGAGGTAAAACTGGAACAGCCCAAAAAGTTCAAGATGGTCATTATATGGTTGGTAATTATATTTTATCATTTATAGGATTTTTACCTGCTGATCATCCTCAAGCTTTAGTATACGTTGCTGTCGATAACCCAAAGGGAGTTACTCAATATGGTGGAACAGTTTCCGCTCCAATTGCTCGGAATATTATGCTATCAGCTATTGAAGTTTTAAAGATTAAAGAAGCATCAGGAGGGATGTTAAAAGAATATAGTTATTTAGATACTAAATATTTAATTGTTCCTGATGTCATTGGAATGACTAAAGAAGAAGCAACCAAAACTTTAAAAGATTTTAAAGTTAAATATACGGGTTCCGGTAATAAAGTAATTTATATGTCACCAGATGCTAATACCTTTCAAAGTGTTGATACCACAATTACTTTACTCTTAAATTAAGTGTCTAAATTTGTAAAATTATCTTTTAGCAGTAAAATTAGTAAACAATCGTGTTGTATAATAAAAAAGAGGTGGAGAAGATGTTAATACTAGCAAAAGCAGCGATGGCAATGATGTTGGGTTTTACTTTAGCTATAGCAAGTGGTTTGGTTTTTATTCCTTTATTAAAACGTTTAGGAATAGTTCAAACAGTAAGTAGAGAATTAAATAAAAGACATTTGCAAAAAGATGGAACCCCAACTATGGGAGGAATAATATTTATATTTCCAGTTATTTTATCTTTAATCTTACTATATATAAATGGCTCAATTGAAATGAGTTATAATGTATTTATTTTAATTTTTGTATTTTTAAGTTATGCTCTTTTAGGTGGCATTGATGATTTTCTAAAAGTAAAATTTAAAAATAATGCTGGTTTAAGTATTATTACTAAGTTTTTATTACAAATGATTATTGCCTTAGTATTCTTTTATTTATTTATGCGTAGTGGTGGTAAATCAACTTTAGAGTTTACTGCTTTAAGACTTACTATTCCATTAGGTTGGACTTTTGGTTTGTTCATTTTATTCTTGTTAGTAGGAACATCTAATGCTGTTAATATTACTGATGGACTTGATGGCCTTTGTACGGGATTATGTGCCATTGCTTTTCTAGCTTATGGTATTATTTCTTGGAATTGTGGTTGGTTAGAAGGTTATCAAGAAATTGCCATATTTTGCTTCTTAATTGTTGGTTCTTTATTAGGATTCTTATTCTATAATTCTCATCCTGCTAAAGTATTTATGGGAGATTTAGGTAGTCTTTCTTTAGGGGCTGCTTTAGCCACTATAGCTATATTAACTAGACATGAATTATCTCTAGCAATTATTGGTGGCGTTTTTGTAATCGAAACTTTAAGTAGCTTTATTCAAATTATTGGAATTAGACAATTTAATCATAAAGTGTTTTTAAAAGCTCCATTACATCATCACTTTGAAGAATTAAAATGGAGTGAAGGAGATATTGTCAAAGTATTTTATGTGGCTGGTTTAATATTAGCAATGGCAGCGATTACTTACGGTGTTTGGTTATAACGAATATTTACAAGGGGGTTAATATTTGAAAAAAATAGATAAATCACTTTTAGTAGCAGTAATTATAATTGCTACTTTTGGTTTAATCATGATTTATTCGGCATCTTCTATTTGGTCACAATATAAATTTAATAATCCATATCATTTTGTAATAATGCAAGGCATCTTCTTTTTAATTGGTTTATTTTTATTATATATTATTTCTCATATAGATTATCATATTTATTATAAATATGCGAATATTATTTTATTAATATGTGCTATCTTTTTAATATTAGTTTTAATACCTGGTATTGGCACAGTTAGAAATGGTTCTAGAAGTTGGTTTGGTATTGGTCCTTTAGGTATTCAACCCTCAGAGTTTGCTAAAATAGGTTTAATTATTTATGTTTCTAAATACTTAACTAATAATAATCGGCTTATGAAAAGTGTTGTTAAGGGAGTTTTACCAATCTTAGGAGTCATTGGATTATTTTTTATCTTAATTATGCTGGAACCTGATTTTGGAACCGCAATGGTTATTGTTTTAACATTAGTAGTATTAATCTTTATAAGTGGAGTTAAAATAACTTTTTTCCTTAAAATCGGTTTATTAGGTTTATTAGGTATTGTGGGTATTATTATCGCTGCTCCTTATCGAATGAAAAGAATTGTTAGTTTTTTAAACCCTTGGAGTGATCCTTTAGGTAGTGGTTATCAAATCTTACAAAGTTTATATGCTATTGGTCCTGGTGGTTTAATTGGTCAAGGTTTCTTTAAATCTCGTCAAAAATATTTTTATTTACCAGAACCGCAAACAGATTTTATTTTTTCAATCATTAGTGAAGAATTAGGCTTTTTAGGGGTCT
>CANQFH010000006.1 GCA_947598425.1 uncultured Bacilli bacterium
TTCATTTTTCTAAATTTTTCATAAAAAGACAAATAAGTAAAAACTTTACCTATTTGTCAACAATCTGAAAGCGCCACAGAGGCGCTTTACTTTTTTTATGGTTTAATGTTATATTTAAATTAGAAAGGATGTGTGAGCTTTATAATGAAAAAATTTATTTTAGGAATAATTCTGTCATTAGTTATGATACTTAATACTGGTTGTGAAAAATCTCCAAGTGAATTAATAAGTTTAACATTAAAAGAAGGAACTGATCACTCTGGAGTATTTATTTTTAAAAACGAAAGTGATTATGATGCAGTTTATGGTCATTATTATCAAATTATGAAAAAAGAAAATGATAAGTGGGTTAATGTAGAAATGATAAATAAATTGTATGTTACAAGTGAGGCTTTTAATTTATCTTCTAATCAAAGTGTTGAATTAAGTATTGATTGGGAATATGCTTATGGAAAATTGCCAAAGGGATTATATAAAATAGTGAAGGAAGTAACTGTTAAAAACAAAGACTATGATGTATATGGAACCTTTAATATTGAGTAAAATAAGAAGTAAGAGGTATTTATGAAGAAAATTATTTTAGGAATAGTTTTAGCATTAATTATGATACTTAATACTGGTTGTGAAAAATCCCCGAATGAACTTATTAGTTTAACATTTCAAGAAGGAAATGATCACTCTGGAGTATTCATTTTTAAAAATGAAAGTGATTATGATGCAATGTATGGTGATGCTTTTGAAATTATGAAAAAAGAAGATGGTAAATGGTCTAAATTAGAAGAAAAGAATGAAGGACAAGTTGCTCTTATAGGTCGAGAATTAAAAGCAGGAGCAATTATTGAATTAAATATCGATTGGGAATATGCTTATGGTAAATTACCAAAAGGATTATATAAAATAGTTAAAGAAGTAACTGTTAATGATAAAAATTATGATGTATATGGAACATTTAATGTTGAGTAAAATAAAAAATTAGGAGGTATTTATGAAAAAAGTTATTTTAGGAATAGTTTTAGCATTAATTATGATATTTAATACCGGATGTGAAAAATCCCCAAGTAAATTAATTAGTTTAACATTTAAAGAAGGAACTAATCATTCTGGAGTATTCATTTTTAAAAACGAAAGTGATTATGAAGCTAAATATGATGATGGGTTTCAAATCATGAAAAAAGAAGATGGCAGATGGACTAAATTAGAAATGATAAATGACTTATTATCTAATCTTATCAATACACCATTAAAGCCTGGTACAAGTAATGAATTAAGTGTTGATTGGGAATATGTTTATGGTAGATTACCAAAAGGGTCATATAAACTAATTAAAAGAATAAAAGTTAATAACTTAAATTATGATATATCTGGAATCTTTAATGTAGAATAGATTTAATACAAGTAAGTTGCATTTTAGCATAAAATATATTATAATCTAATTGTTAGCGTTGATGGAATTTACAACTCTGGATGCTAAAACGAATAACTTCCGTTAAAAAGTTAATAAGTGTATGATAAATTCATAAATTAAGGTGGTACCGCGGGTTATCTCGTCCTTAAACTTTAATTTTTGAATTTTTTTATTTATATAGGAGGAATATTAAATGAATTGTTTTGAAGATTTAAAATGGCGAGGACTTATTAAAGATATTAGTAGTCCAGAATTAGAAAAGAAGTTAAATGAAGAAAAATTAACTTTTTATATTGGTACTGATCCTACTGCTGATTCCATGCATATTGGTCATTTTTCATCATTTTTAATTGCTACTAGACTTGCTAAATATGGTCATAAACCTATTCTTTTAATTGGAGGTGCTACTGGTTTAATTGGAGATCCTAAACCATCAGTTGAAAGACAAATGATTACTAAAGAAGAAGTCTTAAAAAATGTGGAAGGATTAACTAAACAAGCTAAAGATATATTTGGTTTTGAAGTTGTTAATAATTATGATTGGACAAAAGATATTGGTGTCTTAGATTTTTTAAGAGATTATGGTAAATATATTAATGTTAATTATATGTTAGATAAAGATATCATTAGTAGAAGATTAGAAAGTGGGATTACTTTCTGTGAATTTGCTTATACTTTATTACAAGGAATGGATTTTGTCCATTTATACCAAGACAAGGGAGTAGCTCTTCAAGTTGCGGGTTCTGATCAATGGGGTAATATTACTACCGGTATTGAACTTGCTAGAAAAATGTTAGATGTGGAATTATATGGAATGACAATGCCTTTAGTTTTAGATGCTAATGGTGTTAAATTTGGCAAAACTGAAGGTAATGCTTTATGGCTTGATAAAAATAAAACTTCTAGTTATGAATTATATCAATATTTAATCAATACTTCTGATGAATGTGTTGTTGATTACTTAAAAAAATTAACATTTTTAACCAAAGAAGAAATTGATAATATTGCAAAAGAACATCAAAAATGTCCTGAAGAAAGAAAAGCTCAAAAAATATTAGCTAAAGAAATAATTACTTTCTTACATGGTGATAATGAATATCAAAAAGCTGAAGTAATGAGTACAGCATTATTTAGTGAAGATATTACCAAGTTATCTAGTGAAGATATTTTAAATAATTTTAAAGATATGGAAAAATATTATATAGATACTGAAGCTAGTTTAGAAGATGTCTTAGTAAATAATAAGATTTGTTCTAGTAAAAGAGAAGCAAGAGAATTAATAGGTGGTAATGCAATTAGTATTAATAATCATAAAATAACTGATAGTAATTATTTAATAGATAAGAATCATGCTATAGATAATAAAGTATATTTATTAAAGAAAGGTAAGAAAAAATATTATTTAATAATATTTAAATAGGTAATATATGAAGTTTTATGAATTTATTCAAGATAATGTTACTAAGAATATAGTTGTTTATGTAGATATGGATGGAGTTTTAATTGAGTATGATCCTGGATGTTTTGATTATGATACCTTAAGACCTTTACAAAGTAATTTAAAAAGAATAAAAGATTTAGTTAATCAAAATATTAAAGTTAAAATACTTTCTATATGTAAGAAAGATGTAATGATAAAAGAGAAAATAAAATGGTTTCAAAAATATGCCGATTTTTTAAATCAAGAAGATATTATTTTAATATCTAAAGAGAATAGTAATTTATCTTCTAAAGAATTAAAAAGTAATTATTTAAAGGATAATGCCCAAGGAGATATTAATATTTTAGTAGATGATGATATTACAATTATTAAGTATATAAGAGAAAATAATCCCAACATAAGAGTATTTCATGTTTCTAGTTGGATAGAGTAGTATAGGAGTAAAAATGATAGATTATCGTAAATATTTTGCAGGCAAAGAACAATTATGTAAGGAATTAGAGCTTTTACATGAAAAGAAATATCGTGTAAAAGAATTACTTACTAACAGGAATATGCCTAGTTTTGTAGTTGAATTTTCTGGTCTTCCAAGAACTGGTAAAAGTAGTTCTGTAGATAAAATATATGAATTTTTTAAACAAGCTAATATTGATGTAGTAAAAACAACAGGACCTGCCCAAATAATTAAAGATACCATGACTAAAGAAGAAAGATTAAAATTATCAAATATTGAATTTAATGATATGACACTAGAAATATCTAGAAGAGAATTAGAACAAAATTTAGAAAAACATCCTACAATTATTTTACAAGATCGTGGTGTTATTGATAATTATTTTTGGTATCAAATGATGTATAATCGTGGTGATATCGATAGAGAAACTTATAAACAAATATTAAATGGTTTATATGATGATTTAAAATTAATTGATGAATTATATATAATGGAAGCTGATCCTGAAATAATTATTATGCGCGATTATATTAATCAAATTTATTTAGAAGATCGTAAAAAAACAACATATGAAGGTGTATCCGAATTACAAATAGCAATATTTAATTTTATTAAATATTTACCTAATGAATATGTCAGAAAAGTATTTAGATTAGATACTTCATGTATTAATGAAGTTATGACATCTATTATATTAGCTAGTAGAATGTTAGATAAAATAGAAGATAGATTAGTTCGTACTAAATAATATTTGATAATTATTTAACATAGAATATTATAAAATAGTAGTAATATATAATTAAAATGTGATATAATTATATAGTCTTAAAAAGAGGAATAAAATGAAATTAAATAAAGAATATCATAATTTAGCTAAAGATATTTTAGAAAATGAATATTATTTAACATTAAAAAATGATGCTCATCATGGTAGTAATAGATATGACCATTGTAAAAGAGTATCTTATGTTAGTTTTATCATGGCTAAAATGTTTAAAGGAAATACTAATGATGTAGTAATATCTGGTTTATTACATGATTTTTATTATGGTAAATGTAATGCGAATGATAAGATAACTTATTTAAATCATCCGAGAACTAGTGTAAATAATTCTCTAAAGTATTTTGATTTAAATGAAAATGAAATAAATATTATTGAAACTCATATGTATCATTATGCTTTAGTTAAGAATCTATTACCATTTATTAATAAAGATGATAAAGTTAAAGCTCGGGAATATAAACCACAATCTAAAGAAGGTTATATTGTATGTTTATCAGATTTATTAGTATCGATATTTGAAGTATTCCATTTTAAAGTACGTTATACTACATGTTTATATTTTATATTTTTAATTAATATCATTAGGTATTAATTTTTTCTTTCATTTAAGAATTTACTATGATATATTATAAGTAATAAAGAGGTGTGTATGGAAATAGATAATAAAAATATTCAAACGATATTTAATGAATTATTAAAAGATGAGGAGTTTCGTAATGCTTATTTTATGGGGTTCTTAGATCGTTTTGTATATACAACAGCAGATATTGAAGAAGAGATTAATCCGAATAAAAGATTAAAGATAGTAGAGTTAATGATTGAGGCTTTTAATAATTTAATTAATAGTGAATTTGATATGTTATCTCCAATTGAAATTAATATGGTTGGTAGTATTATTAATCGTGAAGAGGGTATTGCTGGTTTCCGCAAAATTAATGTTTTACCTGGAGAATATGCCAAATGGCAACCTGTTGCACCTAGTCAAATTTATTATTCTTTATATAGTTTAATAGATAATTATTATCACATTTGGAATGAAAGAGATGTTTTTGAAAAAGAAGCGGCATTTCATATTATGTTAATGCGTATCCATCCTTTTCAAGATGGTAATAAAAGAACATCTAAATTAATTATGAATGTTAATTTTGTTAAACAAAATTATTTACCAGTTATTATTAATGAAAGTGAAACAGAAATATATTATAACTTTATCAATAATAATGATGTTATGGGATTTGCTAACTTTTTGAAAGAAAAAGCCATTGAAGAATTAAGAATCTTAATAAGTCAATATAAAATATATTATAAAATACCTATAACTAAAGATATAATTGAAGATATTTTAGATAGTAAAAAATTATAAGAGGTGAATTTATGAATATACCAAATCATGTTGCTATTATCATGGATGGTAATGGTAGATGGGCAGAAGAAAGGGGACTAAAAAGAAGTGAAGGTCATCGTAATGGTGGACTAGCTTTAGAAAAGATAGCTCTTTGTGCTAAAGAAATGGGTATAAAATATTTAAGCGTTTATGCTTTTTCAACTGATAATTTTAAAAGAAGTAAAGAAGAAGTAGATTACTTAATGAATTTATTAATTAAGTATTTTAAAGATAAATTATTAACTATATGTAAAGAAGATATTAAAGTTGTTTTTAGTGGGAGATATAATCCTTTAAGAAATGATGTAATTAACGCTATGGAAAGTATTAAGAATACTACTAAAGATAACAAAAAATGTACTTTAAATATTTGTTTAAATTATGGAGGTCAAGAAGAGATAGTTGATGCGACATTAAAAATACATTATGATTTAAATAATAATATTCTTAAAGAAGAAGATTTAACTAGAGATACTTTTTATCATTACTTATATGCTGATTTACCTCCAATAGATTTATTAATTAGAACCGGAAAAGAACATCGTTTAAGTAATTTTATGTTATATCAATTATTTTATGCTGAAATATATTTTACTGATGTTTATTTTCCCGATTTTTTAGAAACCAAATTTAAAGAGGCAATTACATATTATCAAAATAAAGATCGGAGATTTGGTAATGTTAAAAGTAATTGAAAAAAAGATTTAAATAAATTATAATTTTAGTAGGATGTGATTATTATGGATAGAAGAACTTTAGTAGAATTTGTAACAGCGTGGTTTTTAATATTAGGTGGAGCAATCCTTACAATATTACCAATATTTAATGTTGTTAATGTTAGATTAGCATTTATAATTGTAATATCATTTTATGGTATTATTCATTTAATTAAAAATTTACTGATTATTAATTCTAAAGATTATACTGGTTTTAGTACATCTTTATCTTCAATTGCCATATTAGTTATTTTATTCTTTGTCGATATCAATGATAATCCTCTAAATTTAGCTATGGTTCTCTTTGTATGGATTATCTTAATGAGTTTAACTAAATTAAAAGAAAGCGATTATTATCATGATAAAAAAAATAAAATGTGGCAACTAAATATTACTACTTTAATATTATTTATTTTAACAGGTATATTAACAACAATTAATCTATATTGTACTAGTGATATTCAAATATTAATATTAGGTTTCTTCTTCTTAATCAATGGTATTCTAGATTTAATGGACCCTTTAGTAACAACTATTATGGGTGGTAGAAAAATTAAATAATTTTTCTTCTTTTTTTATATATAAAGGAGGTTTTATGAAAAAATTTATTATGGTTATTTTAGCGATTGTTATCATTTCACTAGGCTTTTTATTTCCTTTAAGAAAGATAACAGAAAATAAAGATAATAATCAAATAGATAATGAGATCCCAGAAGAAAATAAGAGTGTTAAATTAACTTTAGTTGGTGATTTTTTATTTGAACAACCTTTTTATGATAGTCTTTCTTTAGGAGATGATGCTTCTAATTATTTTAAGTATGTTAAAGATTATTTTATTAATGATGATGTTACTATAGGTAATATGGAAGTACCGATAGGTAATGAGGGGATGAAAGTAAGTGGTGTTGGTTATAATTTTTGTGCTCCCGAATCTATTGGGAAGTTACTGACAACTTTAGATTTAGAAGTATTAGGAACCGCTAATAACCATACTAATGATAGAGGTTTAGAGGGAGTATTTTCTACTTTAGATTTTTTTAAAAATAATTCAGATATTATGACTGTTGGAACTTATTATAATGAAGAAGATCATTTAAATTCTAGAATTTTAGAAGTAAATGACATAAAATTGGGCTTTTTAGCTTATACTTATGGCACTAATCAAAAGGTTAGTAATGAAAATCGGCAATATTTTAGTTTATTTAAAAATGCTAATAAAGAAATAGATTATGATAAATTAAATAATGAAATCAGTAATCTTAGAGGTAAATGTGATGTTTTAATTGTTTTAATGCATTGGGGCCAAGAATTTACTTTTACTCCTAATAGTGAGCAAGAACAACTAGCGGCATATTTAAATAGTTTGGGTGTCGATATTATTGTGGGATCTCATTCCCATTCGATGGAACCAATTAAATGGATTGGGGATAATCATAAAACCCTAGTATACTATTCTTTAGGTAATTTTGTTTCTGCAGATTATAATATTACTAGAACTAATGAAGAATTTAATAATGCATATCAAGTAGGATTATTATCTACTTTAGAAGTCAAAAAAGATAATGATCAAATCATTATTGATAATATTAAAACAGAACCAATTATTGATTATTATAATAGTGATTTAAGAAACTTTTTGTTAATTCCTTTAAGTTTATATGATCCTAGTTATGAACAAACTCATTATCGTTATCATAATAATTTTAATTATAACTTTGTTAAAGAAACGTATGAAAATGTTATTGATTTAGAATTTAGATAGAATTTTTTAAAATTTTATACATATATTTTAAGTGTATAAAGAAAGGAATGTATTTATGGAAATTTTAAAAGTATCTAGTAAATCTAATCCAAGTAAAGTAGCTGGAGCAATTGCCAACATTTATAGAGAAAAGGGTAGTGTTGAACTACAAACTATTGGAGCTGGTTCTTTAAATCAAGCAATCAAAGCAATTGCTATTTGTAGAGGTTTTGTCGCCCCGACTGGGGATAATTTGGTAGTTATTCCGGCATTTAATGATATTACTATTAATGGTGAACAAAAAACCGCGATTAAGTTAATAGTAGAGGCTAAATAGGTATTTATTAATGACAAATTAATGTAACTATATTGACAAACTTATTTTAATAAACTATAATAAAATTACTTAGTAAGAATAATATAGTTAGTAGTATAGTCTAGTAGTTATTACTTAAAAGTATTAATTTGATTATATTGTAAAAATTATATTATTAGTAAAATAAATTATTTTAAAAAATAATCTTATCTGCGCTAAGTAAAGACAATTGTTTATTGAGAAAGAAAACTCTAAAGATAAGCGATTCACACTAAATACTGATAATATTTAGTTAATATTTAAGATTATGGAGAGTAATTTTAAATGATGTGATGAGTTATTGAAACTAGAAATAACTATTTTATCAGAATAGTTATTTTTTTCTTGATTTGTTTAATATTATGTAGTATTATTTAGGTAACAATAGAGAGAGTAGATTATATGAATAGTAAAGATATTTTAAAATATTGTCCTAATTATTATAATATAGTTAATTTTGATTTTAATGAAAGTGATATTATTAGCGAGAAATTAATTAATATTTATAAAAATTATATTCTATCAGTTAATCTTGATTGTGAAGAAGAAGTTACCAGAGTTACTAACTTAGATCGCGTATTTGGTAGTTATATTCATGATTATTTATTTAGAAGCACCTTACAAAAAGAAATAATTAATGTGCGAGTTAAAAAAGATGAAAATATTATTAGAAGTCTAGTAGATAGTATTTTAAAAATATTTAATAACTATGAAGAATATACTACGAGAAAGTTATATATAAGTAAATGGATTTAAGGCTCTAAAGAGCTTTTTTTAATCTTTAAATATATTAATAAAGTTATAAACAAGAAGAAGAATATATATAATATATAAGGTGTCATATAGAAGAATGTGATTATTAAACGATAATTCTTACCAATAATAAATACAGATATATATAATATAATTAGAAGAGTGATAATATTAGAGAATATATTACCTTTTTTAGGAAGTATTTCTTTAATATTAGTAGTTAAAGTAGCTAGAGTAATAAATAAATCAAAATACCAAATAAATGAAGATAAATTTTCTATATTTTCTATAAAATCTAATAATTTAATTTGTTTTAAGACTGCATATTCAGGAAAACTATAGACTTTAATTAAATATTCTCCCAAAGCTAATGTTGTAAATATAGTAATTGTAAATGTTAAGAAAGACGCTAATAAATAACCTTTTAAATCATCTTTAAAACTATTACCATGATAATGAATAGTGATTATTTGAGGAACACTTGTTAGGGAAGCATAAATAAAGGCAGCTTTAATTACTTCACTAACTTTAGTACTTAATATAGGTGTTAAATTATTAAAATCTAGATATTTAGTTAAAAAGAAAGCATAAATAATAATAATACTAATACTAATTACACAAAGAAAACTACTTAAAGATTCTAAGACATATTTTTCTTTAGTAGTAATGTAGTATGCTAATAATAAGAATGGTAATACTATTAATATTTTAGGAGTATATAATAAATAGAAAGAGTTAACAAACATTGGTAATAATACTAATATTAAAGTAATTAAAAATAAATAAAAGAGATAAAGTATGATTAGATATATTTTACCAATAAAAGTTTTCTTTAAAGTATTATAAATATTTTGATTACGAAAGAAGTCTTTAATAAATTTATAAAAGTATAAGATACCTATTCCAATCAGAGTTCCTAAAATAACAGCTATCCAAGCATCTTTAGAGGCATGTTTAAACATTAAAAAGAACCCGATACCAAACATAGATGATCTTGTAATAAAATAATTTAATTTATTTTTCATTAATTCACCTCAAATATATAACCTTTCGTATTTATTTTTAAATCTACCTTAACATCAACTTGAGCACTTTGCCATAAATCTTTATTATCTTTGCGATACTTTTTATAATATATCTCTGATAATCCTAAAACATCACTTTTATTATCTTGTAAAGTATAAATAAAATTAGTAACATCTTCTTTAATAACTTTAGCAAATTCTTCATTTAATTTTTTATAAACTTTTTCTTCTTTTAAATCCCATTTAGCATTATTTTCAACTATTTTACCTTCTAAATTTAAATTAATATTAATCTTTTCATTATCAACATCAATATCACTCTTAGATGAAGTTACACTGATAATCACATTACCTTTAGCAAATTCTTTATTAAAATTAAGAGCGTAGACATTTTCAGTAAGAAGCATATATAATCTAGAATCTAATTTAGATAAAATATTTTGATAATTATAATCTTTAAAGATATAAAAATTATCTAAAGAAACTTCATTATTAATAAGACTAATACTACTTAATATAATATCATAATAAGGATTTATTAACTTGGCTAATACTTTTTGATATATTTCATTTATAGCTAAATTATTATTATATTTTTCATTATCAATAGAACTAATTATTTTATCACTAACTATAGGGTAGTCATCACTATTATGTTCTAAAATCTCTTTAGGGGTAGTATTATTCGCTACCATTAAAATAAATTCATCTCTAATATTAGTATCTCTTAATAAATAATCAGTAATATTTTCAAAATGGCCCTTAATTACAGAATTACTTAAAATAACTATTTTTAAATGGGAGAAATAAGCTTTTTTACCTACTCGATAATTAGCATCAGCCATGGCACTAGATAAACTTTTACCTTTACCACTTATAGTATAACTAAGCATTGCCGTATTATCTTCAGTTTTAATATCATTTAATATTTCATAAGTAACTTCATAATTACCATCTTCATAATCGATACCTAAACCTGATACAATAGCTAATTTATTTAATTCAATATTATCATAACAACCTGTAGCTAATAAAATAATAGTTATTAATATAATTATTCTTTTCATAAAAATCTTCCCCTTGTCATATTTTTATTGGTAATTAAACTACTTCTTTGGGTATTTTTAACATCTTTTCTTTTTAAAATTGTTTTCATAAAGTAAGTTTTGTTAAATGGGGCAATCGGAGCAAAGTAAGGCTCACTTAAGGATTTAATAGAGATAACATTTATCAAGAAGAAAATCATTCCTAAAAATAAACCATATAAACCAAAGAATGATGCTAAAAATAAGAATAGATAACGATAATATCTTAAAGCATTATTTATTTCTAATTCTGTAAAAATTAAACTTGCTATAAAAGTAAAGGATGCCACTATAATTGCAATGGGAGATACTAATCCAGCATTAACTGCGGCTTCTCCAATAATTAAAGCTCCTAAAATAGAAATGGCAGATCCAAAATTAGAAGGAAATCTTAAATCACTTTCTCTTAAGATATCACAAATAATCAGTAACATAATTATTTCTACAATGGATGGAAAAGGAACTTGACTTGATTGATTAGAAAAATTAATAAGCAAACTGGCCGGGACTGTTTCTTGATTATAATTAATTATAGCTATAAATATCCCTGGAGTAACCATTGATAATATAAAACAAATAAATCTTAATATTTTAACAAAAGAAACATTAATACTTTTAACATAATTATCATTAACTGGATTAATAAAATCTGCTAAAAAAGTAGGTAAAATAATAGCAAATGGCGAATTATCTATAAGTAAGGTAATTTTACCTTCCAAAAGGGAAGTTGCTACTAAATCAGGTCTTTCAGTTCTTTTAATCGTCGGAAAAACAGTCTTGTTTTCATTAGTTAAATAATGAATAATTGTACTAATATCAATAACTCCATCAACATCTATTTTTTCTAACTTTTCTTTAATAAGATTAACATTATCAATCTTAGCTACATCTTCTAAATAATTTATACATACCGTATTTTTAGTTTTACGTCCCATAACTATTTCAACGGTTTTTAAACTATGACTTCTAATTCTTCTTTTAATAAGCCCCATATTAATTTGATAATTTTCAATAAAAGCATCTTCAGGACCAAGTAAGGAAGGTTCTCTATTAGACTGGCTTATACTTCGGGCAAGATCTCCCCTGACTTCAATGGCATAAATAACATCACCTTCAATAACAATAGCAAATCCATTAGTTATATAATATTCAATATCATCATATTTAGTAATTTTAATAGTGTTAGAACCTGCTAAATTACTTTGTAAATTAGTATTCTTATTATATTTAACTAAAGATTTTAAGATATAATCATTAATTTTATCACTAGATGTAATAGTTTCAATAAATACAACATAAATAATTTTAAAAATATTAACTTTTATTTCTTTAATCTTTAAATCGGGAACATTTATAAATTCTTTTTTAATTTTTTCAACAATTCTATTCATTATTTAACCTCTACTAGTATTATTGGCAACTTCTACCAAATAATACTTATGAATTAAAGAATAATACTTGTTTATAATAAAGTTATATGTTATAGTAACAAACCAAAAGGAAGTAGATTATGAGAAGTATTGTTTTAAAAAATTGGAATTCTTATAGTATAGAAGAAAAAGTTAGTTTATTAATGCATTGGTTTTATTACTATGGTAAAAGACTTTTTACTTTAGAAGAATTAAAAGATTATCAAAATTTATGTATGGTTGATCCCGATAGAATGTTTAAAGTAGCTGTTACTGATTTTATTGTTGATGGCTCTGGTCCAGTGACTGTCTTAGAAGCTATGCGACAAAATATGTTAGATGAACTATTTAAAATAATTGAGATGCCAGAAACTGAAGATATTAAAGATACATATGAAGCATATGGTCAAGTATTAAATGAGGAATTAGTTAAAACTTATAATTTTCCTCACCAAAGTATTCCTATGACTGAAGAAGAAATATTTGAGCAAATAACAGAAATATTTAAAAGAGAAGATAAAGGAAAAAGCAAATAATTTATCTTTTTTAATTTAATAATTTATGTTATATTAGAATTATGAAATTAGAAATAATAAAATTTGATAATTTAGGTCGAGGTATAGCTTATGTTGATGACAAAATTGTTTTTGTCCCTAAAGCTATTCCTGGAGATATAGTGACTGTAGTAAGAAAAAGGGAAAAGAAAAATTTTTTAGAATGTGAAATAAAAGAGATAATTAAACCATCTAAATTAAGAAAAGAAGTTATATGCCCTTATTTTTCTTTATGTGGTGGTTGTGACTTAATGCAAATAAGTACTAGTGAGAAATTAGAATTTAAATTAAATTTAGTTAATGAATTATTACATAAAAATAAAATAGATTTTGTAGTTAAAGATATTATTAAAAATAATAAAGAATATAATTATCGTAATAAAATTACTTTAAAAATAGTCGATGGTTTAATAGGATATTATGAAAATTTAAGTCATAAATTAGTACCAATAGATTATTGTTATTTAGTAACAGATGAAATTAATAATGTTTTAAAAGAAATTAAAAGATTAAATATTCAAAATGGTGAGGTTACTATTAGATGTAATTATAAAAATGAATTATTAATTATTATAAATACTTTAGATAAAATAGCTAGTTATGATTATTTAATAGATAATTTTTTAATTGCAGGAATTATTGTTAATGATGAATGTCTTTATGGTGATGATTATTTTATTGAAAAAATAAATGATTATGTATTTAAAGTTAGTTATAATTCCTTCTTTCAAGTTAATCCTTTTATTTGTGGTAAATTATTTAATTATATTAGTAATTATACTAGTGATAGTAAGAATGTTTTAGATTTATATTGTGGTGTTGGAACTTTAAGTATTGTTGCTAATCATGATTATCTTTTAGGAGTAGAAATAGTAGATAACGCTATAAAAGATGCTAATTTAAATAAGAATTTTAATTTAAAGAAAAATATTGATTTTATTTGTTCGGATACTAAAAATGTCATAGATAAAATAACTAGTAAATTTGATACCATTATTTTAGATCCACCAAGAAGTGGGGTTGATGAAAAAGTATTAAACAAAATTAAAGAGGTAAATATTAAGAAAATAATTTATGTATCTTGTAATCCTCTTACTTTAGTGAGAGATTTAACTTTATTAAAAAATAATTATCGTATAGAAGATTTTATGTTATTAGATATGTTTCCAAATACCCATCATGTTGAAAGTTTGGTTGTTTTAAACATTATGAATAAAGGAAAAATTAAAAAAGAACAAATAATAGATATTGTCAATAAAACAATTTAAATATTCCTTAATAATATAAAAGATGATATAATTATCATAGAGGGTGTCTAGTATGGCAATAGAAAAGTACTTTGATTCACAAAAAAATGCAAGTATTATCTTTGATCCAATTCCATCATATGATGGTGATTGGTATTTTGATTTGGAAAATTTATTTAAAAATGCTAAAAAAGAAAATGGTAATAATTTGTTTCAAGCTTTTTTTGATAAAACATATGCCACCCCTTTAATAAATATTTTTAACACTAAAAGAGTTTTAGATTTATCTTGTGGGATGTTATGTTGCCCCAATGAAAATGGTATAGGTAGATCTTTAAAATATAATAAATATGAATTTTTTATATCTTTAACAGAGTTTTTAAATCAACATTTAGATAATTATGGGAGAACTAAAGATGAAAATCAAAAATATTTACAAAGTTTATTAGAAAATTTAACTAAAGATAATGATACTTTATATGTTGCATATTCTAATGCTTTACAAGTAAAAAGTGAGAAATTAAAAGATTTAATGGAAAATGAAATCGATTCTGAATATTTTGAAGCTGCGATGCAAGATTATGGTTATTATAAAGATCGAATTAATTTTACTAATTATTTAAAATCGAGTTATGAGATAACTACCAAGTTTCAAAGTGGAATCTTAAAATTAGGAGACTTCTTTGATCATAATATTGATTATAATGAACTTGTTAATTGTTTTGATCCAGATGTTTTTTATTTGCTATTTGCTAAAATAATTTATGAATATAATTTAATGATAGAAAAAGATTATGGCAAAGTAGATAATAGTCATATGTATTTATATCAATATTTAGAAGCAGTTAAAAAAATAGTTCAAGATGATAAGAAATATAATCCTCAAATCCTATATACTTTACCTAGTAGAAAGAAAATTAAATATTCGAGATGGATGTTAAAAGAAGAAGTAAATGCTTTATTTAATAGACATCCTGAATTGAAATTTATTAAATTACCTAACTTAGATAATGGTAATTATGAAAAATATCGTGATATTACTTTAATTAAAAAGATTGTAGAATTATATAATTCGGATATTAAACTAAATTGGCAATTCTTACCTAAGGGAGAGAAAATTAAAAGAAATAATGATGTTGCTAAAGTACCTATAGTAGGAGTAAGTAAAGAAAAGTCTAAAGAAGATATTCTTAGTGAAGTTAATGAAAGAATTAATTTATTAGAATCTTCTAATTATTTAGGAACTCCAATTAAAGGATTAAATACTTTTAGTGGTTATTATGCTTTTATTTATCCTAATGGTAATATTATTTTAGAAAAGTTTTGGGAGAATGAAAATACTTTGAATCCTGCCATAAATTGTGCAACTTATGTAATGAATATTGATAATTTTATCGAAATGAGTAAATTACCTAAAATAAATTTAATTGAATATATTAAAACTTTACCAGAGATTAGTGTTAAAAGGATTTTTCATACTACTAATGAAAATTGGCAAAGAAATTTATTAAAAGAAATTAATGGTTCTTATCGGTTAGAAGATGCTATAGAATTTATTGCTACTTTAAATAGTGGGGAGCTAAAAAATGAATAATATTATTTTTCAAAGATTATTATCAATAATTAATAATAAAAAAGAAGAATTTAATACTTTAGTTGAAGCTGATAATATTAATAATTTAAATGTTACTAGTGAAGAGGTTATTAATTATTTAGAATTTACTACTAATGAATTATTATTAAAAGGTCCTATAGTAGGTAATATTATTATTACTGAAGGAGATATTTTAAGTATTTTGAAAATAATTCATGATTTAGTTAATTATGAAGGAGAATATTTATTATATATAAATGATGATAATATAGGAACAATTACTTATTTAATAACTTTAGCTAATAAAATATATGAAGAATTAAATTTAAATATTAAGATTACTTTAGATTATGGTAAAAATTATAATAAATATTTGAATGAATTAGTTACTATTATAGGAAGTAATAATTTTGTAGAAACTGCTAGTCATGATTTTACAAATACTAATTTAATAATAATGTAAATTTATGTTAAAATTATATCTTATTAATTATATTTTTGTTAAAATTATAGTAGGAGATGATTGAAATGTTTGTTGGAGATAGTCCAATTCATATTAATGCTAAAAAAGAAGATATTGCAGAAATTGTGTTAATGCCAGGTGATCCTTTAAGAGCTAAATATATTGCTGAGACTTTTTTAAATGATGCTAAAGAAGTCTGTAATTTAAGAAATATGTTAGGATTTACAGGTTTTTATAAAGGAGTAAGAGTATCAGTTATTGGTTCTGGTATGGGTATGCCTAGTATGGGTATTTATTCTTGGGAATTATTTCATTATTTTAATGTTCAAAAGATCATTAGAATTGGTACTTGTGGTGTAGTTAGTCCTGAAGTTAATGTTCCGGATTTATTACTTGCCAGTAGAGTGTATAGTGAAAGTAATTTTGCTTATACATTTGATAATTATAAAGAACATATTGTTTATCCATCTAAGAGTTTGAATGATAAAATAATTGCTATGGCTCAAAAGTTAAATTATAAGTTACATGTTGGTGATGTAACCACTATGGATGTTTTTGGTCCATATATTGATTATGATCGAGTTTTAAATAGAATACCTCAAGAATTACATGTTATTGGTGAAGAAATGGAAGCTTTTGGTTTACTACATATTGCTAATCATTTTAATAGAGAAGCAGCTTGTATATTAACCGCGGTTGATTCTAAATTTAGTGATGTTGTTTTAAGTGGTGAAGATCGGGAACGTAGTCTCAATGATATGATAACATTAGCATTAGAATCTATTATAGAAAAATAATATAAGGTAAAGAAGATATTAGATTTGGTATCTAATGTCTTCGTTAGGTTTCAAAGAAAGCTCCCATAAGAAAAGAGAAAAGGGATAAAAAAGGTAAAATCCCGAAAAAAGCTTAAAATAAGGGAAAAAATGAGAAAAAATTGTAAAAAAATAAAAAAAGTGATAGAATATGAGCAAATTTGAGTTAAATTATTCCATTCAAAAAAAGTCGGGAAGTTTAGAAAAATTTTTTTGATAAGAGGAAACGTCCCGGAAAAGTTGGAATAAAATTGAAAGTATTTTGGCTTAAATTTGACGAGAATTTTCTTTATAATTCCTCATTGACAATAGGGACCCAGGTTCAAATACTTGACGCTATGCTGGTCAAACAGATAAAAATCGTTTTGACGAGATTATTACGTATTTGAGCCTGCCTATTGATCAATGAATGCTTATAAAGAAAATATATAGATTATTTGTGTAGTAATCTAATAGTAAGGTCGATGTCGTCATAATCGATCTTTTTAATTTGAAATTTATCAATGATAGATTTATCTAGGAAAAAAGCGATGGAGTCATAAGGAGAATGATTGTTTAAAGAAAGTCTAGGGATGGAATTGATATGAGAAGCAATTAAATAACAATCATCTTGAGTTAAAGAAGCAAAAGAGGTTCCTTTAGGTAAAATATATCGAATGTATTCATGATTTTTTTCAATAGAACCTTTTTGCCAAGAGGAATTAGGATCACAGTAGAATAAAGAGCAAATTTTTTCACCCGTTTTTAAATCAATCTCAATTGAATCAGGATCAGAGAATTCAGTACCATTGTCAGTAAGAATAACTTCAAATAGAGATTTAAAGGTATCAATACCTAATAAATCTTTGAGATAATTAAATACATCAGTAACATATTTAGATTGTTTGTAAGGAAGTAAATAAATAAGCATAAAATTGTATTTACGGAATAAAAGAGTAAGCAAACATTTACCACCTTGACCACCAGAAGTACCAATAACAGTATCCATTTCTACAATGGAGGCATTAGGATTAAATTCAATAAAAGTTTTAAAATCGGAATAGAAGCGACCAATTTTAATTTTAATATTAGATTTGGTACGATGATAATCATATTCTTTGCTAACTTTGTATCTAACTTTTCTATGTAAATCAATGTTACGAACATCAAGGATACCTAAGTCGATGTACTTGTAAAAAGTAGATTTAGAAAAAGGAAGTAAATCAGGATGTTCAATATAAACTTGATTAATAGAATGATGTTTAAAAATCATAAGAGGAGAGATAACATCATTAATAGCAGAGATTTGCTCTTTAGTAATTTTTAAATGAGAACGTTCATTAATAAGGGTTTGTTTATATTCATTATGGGCAACAGAATGACTATAAATATATTTAGTAAAATTACAATAATGAACTTTTTTACAGCCATTGCAAACATAAGGAGGTTTAGATTCAAAACAGCAAGGCTTATCAATAACAAGTTCACCTTTTAAAAAGCGATGTTTTTTAACCTCATCAGAGATAGTAGTTCTATCTTTAGATAATCGATTACCAATGTGAGTAAAATTAAAATTATTATTTAAAAATTGTTCAATAGTACATCTATCTTCGAAAGATAAATGTTTGTATTTTTTAGCTTTCATAATAAAGCTCCTTTCTAAAAAGCCAAAATACTAGATATATATTATAAATAGTCCCCTTAAAAAATGCAAAAATAACATCCCGGAAATAAAAAATCGGGAAGTTAAATAAATATTTTACTGTATCTAATGGGGAGATAAGTCAATAGATTAGACAGGTAAAAGAGGGGGTAATTGAGAAAAATAGTCAAATTCAAACTGCTCAGGA
>CANQFH010000007.1 GCA_947598425.1 uncultured Bacilli bacterium
CATCTCTTAGACTCCCTTTATCATCTATTATCTTTATTATATAATACCCCCCCCGGAGTCAAGAATTTTCAAAAAAATATATAGTGTTAACTATATATTTATGTCAAATAAAAAAGAAGATTACTCTCCTAATTTATTATTTAATATTTCTTTAACTATATTTGGATTAGCTTTACCTCTAGTTTCTTTCATAACTTGTCCTACAAAATAATCAAATAAATTAGTTTTACCATTATGATAATCTTCTATTTGTTTAGGATTATTATTTAATATAGTATTAATTATTTCTTCTAAAGCACCTTTATCAGATATTTGAGCATTATCTTTAGTAATATAGTTCTTAGGTTCTTTTTCTTCTTCTAAAGATTTATAAAATATTTCTTTAGCTTGTTTAGAAGAAATAGTTCCTTTTTCTAATTCAGTAATTATTTCATTTAATAACTTAGGTGTTAAATAAAATTCTTTTAAAGTTAATTCATATTTATTTATATAAGCGATAATTTGGACAGTTAACCAATTAGCTGCTACTTTAGGACTCATTCCTATTGCGACACATTCTTCAAAATAATCAGCATAATCTTTTTCTTTAACAATAACATTAGCGTCATATTCAGATAATCCAAGTTTATTAATATATTTTTCTTTTCTTTCTCTAGGTAACTCTGGTATTGAAGCTTTTATTTCATCTAACCATTTTTTAGTTATTTTATATTTAGGAATATTTGGCTCTACAAAATATTTATAATCAATAGCATCAACTTTACTACGCATTCTAATAGTAGTACCACTTTCTTCATCAAATCTTCTAGTTTCTTGTTCTACTTCATCATATCTACCAACATCTTTTAATTCACTTTGTCTTTTGATTTCATAATTAATAGCATCATAAACATTACTAAATGAATTAACATTTTTCATTTCGACTTTTGTACCTAATTCTGTAGCGTCTTCATCCATAATAGATACATTAACGTCACATCTAATTTGACCTTTTTTAGTATCAGCTTCAGATACCCCACAATATTGATAACAACGACGCATATGTTCCAAGAATGCTACAGCTTCTTCAGCAGAATGTAAGCATGGTTCCGTAACTAATTCTAATAAAGGAACTCCTGCTCTATTATAATCTATTAAAGAAGTATCATAGTAATGATCAAGACTGGCAGCATCTTCTTCTAAATGAATATCATGGATTAAAACTTCTTTATCCACACCATTAACGTCAATAATTATTTTACCATTGACTCCTACTGGATCGTGCATTTGAGTAATTTGATAACCTTTAGGTAAATCTGGATAATAATAATTCTTGCGATCAAAATACATATATTCTGGTAATTTACAGTTTAAAACCATCGCCATCATTAAAGCACTTCTAACACATTCTTTATTTACTACTGGAAGCGTTCCTGGAAAAGCCATATCAACTGGTCTAATATTTGCATTAGGTACTTCATTGTAAGAGTTTTCAGCACTTGAGAATACTTTAGAATTACTTTTTAATTCACAATGCATCTCTAGGCCAATAACGGCTTTATATTTTCCCATTATTTTACCTCCTTTGCTATTTGATTCTTATAATCCATTTTACTTTCTAAAGCATAAGCTAAATTAAGAACATTAATATCATCATAACAATTACCGGTGATATTAAGACCAACTGGTAAATTATTTATAAATCCACAAGGTATCGTAATAGATGGAAAACCACCAAAATTACCTATTTGTAAATGTTCTTCTAATATTGAAGTATCATCATTAGTAATTTCATCTTTACTACCATTAATATATGGAGCAGCACCAGTAGATACTGGTAAAATTAAACCATCATAAGTTTTAAATAATTCTTTCATTTTATCTACTATTAATCTACGAACTCTTTGAGCATTAATAAAATATCTCTCTTGATTTTCTTTTTGTAATATATATGATCCAATGACAAATCTTCTTTTAATTAAAGGTGAAAATCCTTTAGTACGATGATCTTTCATCATTTCCATATAATTCTTACCTTCTCCTCGAGGCCCAAAGATAATTCCTGTCAAATTAGACATATTACTAGTAGCTTCAGCACAAGATAAACAAATATAAACACTTGGAATAGCTCTAAGTAAATTCTTATCAATACTTACTTCGTCAATTTCTACTCCTTCTTCTTTTAATAAATTAATTTTTTCATGAAAATTATTTAAATGCATTTTTAATTCGGAAGAAGCTTCAGGATAATTTTCTAAATTAGCTATCTCTTTAATATAAAATAATTTTTTACCTTTAACATTACCATCTATACTATCATATAAGTGCATCTTACTAGAGTCCCAACTAGTTTGATCGTACTTATCAATACCTTTCATTGCATCAACTACAATTGCTGCATCCTTAACTGAACGGGTAAAACAACTACAATGATCTAAGCTTGATGCAAAAGGAAATAAACCATAACGACTAATCATTCCATATGTAGGTTTATATCCAACTATGCCACAAAATGCTGCCGGTTTTCTGGTAGAATCCCCTGTATCACTACCTAAAGCATAAGGATAAACACCACTGGCAACACCAACCGCACTACCAGCAGAAGAACCTCCAGCCATTCTTTCTTTATCCCAAGGATTAAATACGGGACCAGTATGAGCTGTAAGTCCTGTACCACCCATACCAAATTCATCTAAAGCCGTTTTATTAACAGGAATAGCGCCATTTTTTTCTAAATTTACAACTGCTGTAGCACTAAAAAATGGTACATAATCTTTTAGAGTATTTGATGATCCAGTAGAAAGAATTCCTTTAGTAGAATAATTATCTTTAATACCATAAGGAATACCTGATAAATAATTATCACTAACTTCTCCACCTTTTGCATCATCCATAATAGTTACAAAGGCATTATATTTTTCATTTATTTCATGAGATTTTTGCAAAGCCTCTTTCACTAATTCTTCTGAAGTAACTTTGCCACTTTTTAATAATTCATGTAATTCTTCAATTGTCTTATTCATCTATTCACCACCTACTACTAATGGAACTTCAATCTCTCGATCTTCATAACGATCACAATTTTGTAATAATTCTTCAATTGGAATACTTTCTTCTTTAATATCTTCTCTTAATGTATAAGAAAAATCATCTAATGCATGAGTCATTGGTTCAACTTCTTTAATATTAGGAATATCATTAATTAAAGCCATTTCTGAATCAATAATATCAAATTCTTTTAAAATTAAATCATTTTCTTCTTGAGTTAAACCAATTAATAATTTATCAGCATAAAGATTTACTAATTCTTTGGTAAACTTATTCATTTTCTTCATCCTCATCTATCTTAATTCCTAATTCTTTTAATTGCTCTACCGTAACTTCACTAGGAGCTTCCATCATTAAATCACTAGCACTTTGAGTTTTAGGAAAGGCAATAACATCTTTAATATTATCAGTATCCGTAAGAAGCATTGTTAAACGATCTAGTCCAATAGCAAGACCTCCGTGTGGAGGAGCTCCAAACTTAAAGGCATCAACAAAGAAACCAAATTTATTCTTAACATCTTCATCAGTAAGCCCTAATTCTTTAAAGACTCTTTGTTGAACTTTCGGATTATGGATCCTGATAGAACCACCACCAACTTCATAACCATTTAAGATAATATCATAAGCTTTAGCAGTACAATTTTCATAATCATGTAACTTTTCAATATCACTAGGCATTGTAAAAGGATGATGACAAGATTTATATCTTTTTTCTTGTTCACTATATTCATACATTGGAAAATCTGTTACCCATAAGAAGTTTAATTGATCTTGAGGTATTAAATTTAATTCTTTACCTAATTTTAAACGTAATGCCCCTAAAGATGCATAAACAATTTTCGGCTTATCTGCTACGATTAAAATTAAATCATTATTAGAAATACCATAAGTATCTTTCATTGCTTGTAATTTTTCTTCTTCTAAATTCTTAGCAATAACTCCATTAAAAGTATCATTATCATACTTTAACCAAGCTAATCCTTTAGCACCATATATTTTAACAAAACCAGTTAAATGTTCAACATCGCTTCTAGAATATTTATCACCATTATTTTTTACAATTAAACATTTAACAATACCACCATCATTAATAACATTATTAAAGACATTCATTTTAGTTCCTCTTAAAATATCTGTCAAATCTAATAATTTCATGGCAAATCTCGTATCAGGTTTATCAGAACCATAATTTTCCATAGCATCTTTATAAGATATTCTAGGAAAATCATCTAAAGTTATTCCTTTGATATCTTTAACCACTTTTTTAAGTAAATTTTCAGTATTATTCATCACATCTTCTTCAGTGACAAAACTCATTTCCATATCTACTTGAGTAAATTCTGGTTGTCTATCACTACGTAAATCTTCATCACGGAAACATTTAGCTATTTGATAATACTTTTCAAAACCCGCAACCATTAAAAGTTGTTTATATATTTGGGGACTTTGAGGAAGAGCATAAAATGAACCATGAGTAATTCGTGATGGAACGATATAATCTCTAGCTCCTTCTGGTGTTGACTTACCAAGTATTGGAGTTTCGATATCAATAAATCCTTCTTTATTTAAAAACTCTCTTATTGATGCTGTAATTTTACTTCTAGTTAAAATAATTTTTTGTAATCTTTCTCTTCTTAAATCTAAATAACGATATTTTAAAGTAATATTTTCAGAAACATCACTATCTTCATAAACATTAAAAGGTAAAATATCACATTCACTTAATATTTCTAATTCCGATACCATTAATTCAACTTCTCCAGTAGGTATCTTAGGATTAATCATCTCTGGAGTTCGGGCAATTAGTTCTCCAGTTACTTTAATACAATATTCATTTTTTAAACTTTCAGCTTGAGCAAAATCATTTTTTAAAAAACTGCGATTAAAAACTACTTGTAAAAAACCAGTTCTATCTCTTAAGTCAACAAAAATAACACCACCCATATCTCTTCTTTTGTTAACCCAACCATATACTGTATAACTCTTGCCAATATCTTTTAATCTAAATTCACCATTATTATATTTTTTCATATATTCCTCTTTTCTAATATTCACAATTACCTGGAGTTCTAGGATATGGAATAACATCACGAATATTTTCAACTCCAGTAAGATAAATAATTAATCTTTCAAAACCCATTCCAAATCCAGAATGATAACATCCACCATATTTTCTTAAATTACAGAACCAATCTACAGTATCAACATCTACCCCTAATTCTTGAGCTCTTTTAATTAAAGTATCATAATCATCTTCTCTTTGACTACCACCCATTAATTCTCCAGCTCCTGGGACTTCTAAATCGACTGCAGCGACTGTTTTATGATCTTCATTTACTTTCATATACCAAGCTTTAATATCTTTAGGCCAATTAGTAATAAATACTGGACCATTAAAATATTCAGTAATATATTTTTCATGTTCTTTTTGAATATCATCATCATAAGTTGGTGTAAATTCCCAATTAACATCGGCTTTATTTAAAATATCGACAACATCATGATGAGTAATCCTAACAAATTTAGAATTTACTAATTTATTTAATTTATCTTTTAACCCATTTTCGACAAATTTATCACAGAATTCTATTTCTTGAGGACATTTTTCCAAAACATAATTTACTACATATTTTAACATTTCTTCTTCAATATCCATTAAACCATCTAAATTACAAAAAGCAATTTCAGGTTCAATCATCCAAAATTCATTGGCATGAGTCTTAGTATTGGAATTTTCAGTTCTAAATGTTGGTCCAAAGGTATAAATTTTCTTAAAAGCTAAGGCAAATGACTCCCCATGTAATTGACCAGTACCAGTAATAAATGCTAAACGATTAAATAAATCTTTAGTCATATCGACCTTACCATCTTTTTTAGGTAAATTATTTAAATCCAAAGTTGTAATTTTAAACATTTGGTCAGATCCTTCACAATCAGCAGTAGTAATCAGTGGTGTATGAACATAAACATAATTATGAGATTGAAAATATTCATGAATTGCAAAAGCTGCGACACTTCTAATTCTAAAAACTGCTTGAAAAAGATTAGTTCTTGGACGTAAATAAGCCACTTCTCTTAAAAATTCTCGGGTATGTCTTTTAGGTTGAATAGGATAATCACTAGGACAATCACCAACTAAAGTAATTTTAGAAGCCTCTACTTCATATTTTTGATTGCCTTTAGATTCTATTAATTTTCCTTCAACTTGAATAGCACATCCAACTAATAATTTTTTGATATCTTCAAAATTATCTAACTTTTCATCATATACTATTTGTAAATGTTCTTGAGTAGTCCCATCAGAAAAATCTATAAACCCAAAAGTTTTTTGATCACGATGGTTTCTAATCCATCCATTAAGTATAACTTCTTTATTTAAATATTGTTCTCCATTATCTAATAAATCTTTTAAATCCATCTTTATTCCTCCTATAAATGACTAATTATATAATCTACTACTTCATCTATATCTACTTTTTCTTCTTCTTTAGTGGCATTATCTTTAATATTAACTAAACCTTTTTGTAAATCTTCATTATTAAGAATTATTAAATATTTACTATTTAATCTATCGGCTTCTTTAAATTGTCCTTTTAATCCTTTATTTAAATTATCAGTTTCACATACTACACCATTTAATCTTAAATTTTGGACAATATCTAAAGCATGTAATTTTTCTTCTTCAGATACATACATTACAAAACAATCGATTTCTTTTTGAATACTTTGATATAATGGCATTTCTTTTAATAAATTAATAATTCTATCAATACCACAAGCAAAACCAATACCATAAGAATCAATATTACCTAATTCTTTTATTAATTTATTATATCTACCACCACCACCAAGAACACTAGCATTATTATCATCTAATGAGACGATTTCAAATACTGTATGGTCATAATAATCAAGTCCTCTTACTATTCTAGGATTAACTTCATAATCTATTTCTAATAAATCTAAATATCTTAATACTTTATTAAACCTTTCTTTTGAATACTCATTTAAATAATCTATAGTTTTAGGAGCATTCTTTAAAATCTCACTATCACTATCTATTTTACAATCGAGTATTCTAAGGGGATTGGTTTTAAATCTTTCTTTACAATCATCACATAATTCATTTAAATGAGGTTCTAGGTAAGCAACCAAAGCTTTCTTATAGTTCTCTCGAGATTCATTATCTCCTAAAGTATTTATATTTACTTGTAAATTACCAATATGTAAAGCTTCTAATATGCGATATTGTAAACTAATTACTTCAGCATCAATAATTTCGTCATTACTACCAATTACTTCTACTCCAAATTGCGTAAATTCTCTTAATCTTCCTGATTGTGGTCTTTCATAACGATACATTGTACCATTATAATAATATTTTTTAGTATCTGGAGAAGCATATAATTTATTTTCTAAATAACTTCTTACTACTCCTGCAGTTCCTTCGGGTCTTAAAGTCATATTACGATTACCTTTATCGATAAAATCATAAGTTTCTTTTTTGACTATATCTGATGCTTCTCCTACCGAACGGTGAAATAATTCACTTACTTCAAATATTGGTGTTCTAATATATTCATAATTATAATTACGCATCATTTCAGCAACAACACCATTAACATATTGCCAAAGTAAGCTATCATTACCAGTAATATCGGTACATCCTTTAGGTTTTGTTATCATTTTATTCCTTCTTTCTTTTTCAAAAAAAGACCTAGATCAATAAGGGCGAGTAATTCTCACGGTACCACCTTACTTCTAGGTCTTAATTATTTATCGCTCTTAAGCGTTTCTATATATCTGAAAGTGTCTTCGGAATATTAACTCGTTTGACTTTCCCACCAACCGTCTTCGCTTGAAACTGGATATTAATATCTTACTTTTCTTTCTATAGAAAATCTAATAAATATATTTTATTACTTTTTTAATTCTTAGTCAATTGATAATTTTTTCTTTCTGTAATTTTAGCTAATAGTTCATAATATTTACTATGTATCTTGCGATCATAAATGCCTTTGATACTATCAATACCAATCATAACTTCATAAATACTAGCTGCTTCATTTAACTTTTCTTTTTCTTCATAAAAAGATGCTAATAAAGATAATGTTGTAATATTATAAGGATTATTAGCAAGTCTATTTTTTAAATCATTAATAGTATTTGAATATTTATCATTTTGATTATTAAACATACTATTAGTAACTAATACTAATTTTAAAGTCCCTTGAAAATTAATATAATAATAATTACATAAATTTAATTTTTTAATAATAGCAATTATTCTTTCATAATATGCTCTTGGATACTCTAATATAGTTAATCCTACTTCTTCTACTTGAGCTAAATTATTAACTATAATATCAATAACCTCCACATCTTCAATCTTATTACTTTCTTCATATTGTTGAACTTCAGCATTAATTAATTCTTTTTCATAATTATCATTTAATAAAGATGCTATTTTTAAAGCCTTATATGCTCCATTACTATCATTTAATTCTAAGTATTTTCTTCCTATATAGAGAAAATCTTCAGCATTCATTTTATAATTTAAAGTCGTAACCATTTTTTGCAATAATTTTTTATCACAATACTTATCAAATAATAAATCATAATATTCAGAATCTTGATTCCGTCTTAATTTTAAATCATCTTCATAATTAACTCTAAATAGAACAAAACTATTATAAGATATTTTCTTTAAAACTGTATTATCAATGAATTTTACTTTTTCATAGATATCTTTAGGTAAATTATTAATGTGAACAAAACCATACTCTGTTAAATCATTTAATATCTGATTTAATAATTCTTTAAAATTAACCACATCGTTATCAGTTGAATTACTAATATTATTAAATTCTAATATTATCGATTTCAAACTATTTATTTTAGCTTCTTCATTATTAATAACAGTACTCTTTAATAAATTCCGATATTCTTTAAATATATTATCATAATTTTTATCTTTAATATTCATTAATAATCCTTTTAATCTTTTAAATTCTAAATCATGATCTATAAGACAATAATTGATTACTTTATATATCATATCTTCTAAATTATTTAAATGATACTTATTTACAAATTCTGATAAACAATTAATAGTACTATTAGTATCTTTATTAATTAAATAATTACAGATATTATTAACATCTTTTTCATATTTATTAGTATTATTGATATTAATTAAATTAGTAATATCATCAATTAATTTACTATAAGCAATAATAATCTTACTATTTTTATACGTAATAAACTTTTTAGTATTAAAATAATCATTATTAAAAATAGCTTGAGTTAACCCTACCGAATTATTTTTCTTGACTTCTAATTCCATTTTCTTAGATACTTTAAAATAATCTTCTAATAACTTTTTAAGGGTTAATTCACATCTACTTAAACGATATTGTCTTTGCATCTCATTAAGACAATCTAAAGCCTTAGAATACTCATTATTATTAACTAAAGATAATATTTGATTTAAATCTTGATAATAAGAATTTATCATTTTATTAATTAAAGTAGTTTCTAATTTACTAAAATAATCTTCTGGCTCTAAGACTCTATTATTTAAAATATCAAATACAGGATTAAATTGTAAATTATAGATATTAGTTCTAATATTAAAAGAATTTTGACTACCTCCAATTATTTGTCTTAACTTATAATTATTTTTAACATTAGGATCAATATAACTAATTAAATAAGCAAAATAATTGTAGTTATGATTATTATTATGGAAACTAAAAAATACTTTGGAATAACTTAAAAACAAAGAATAATTTTGATTATTTAATAAGTATTCTAATAATAGATAAATATATTTACTATCATTATTATATAACAATGATAATCTAAAAGTATTTAATAATATATCTTCATCACTTAAATAACTAGCTACTTTGTCTTTATTTATTAAATTATAATATCTATTAGCGCTTTTTAAATCATTTATAATTAAAGCATTATTAGCTAAAGTCAGTAATTCTAAATCATCTATTTTATAATAACCTTTCTTAATTCTTTCTAAATAGTTTTCTTTAACTAACCTTGTTAAATCATTACTACTTAATCCTAAACTTAATAATTCTTTAGTAGTATTAATATCTTTTAATTTGGAATATAATTCATTTATTTCTATCATAATATCTACTTCTTTCTCCCTCTTTTGTAAGCTTCATCTAAACATTCTGGATATATATCTTTTAAATAACATAACATACTCATCATATCTTCAGCATTAGCTTTACTTAAACATTCATAATTATCATTCAAAATATCATAGTAAGCTTTGATAATATCTTCTTTAATAACTTCATCACTAGTCATACCGGTTCTTTCATATATAACTTCTTTTAACATATTTTGATAATTAAACCATTTAAATAATTCTTCATTACTATCATAATCGACATAACAATCATCTTTATCAGGTATTAAATGGACACCACAACCAGGACGATGTTTAAGATCAAAATAACAACCATTACTAGTTAGAGAAGCACAAGTATTAGTAAACGAAAATAAATCAATTTCTCCACGATCAATATTTCTAGCTCTTAATTGAAAGATATAATGGAATTTATAACCTTTAATAATACTTTCCATAAGAAACTGACTAGATGAAATAGATACTCTTTGGGTATTTAATAAATTATGCACTACTTCTTTATTTAAAACGCGAAAATCACTAACCATATAAGTACAACCACAATTAAGGCAACATTTTCCACCACATTCTTTGCACATTACCTTATTTTCATAATTCATTAACGACTTTGTCCTTCCATTACTTCTTCTGTAAATTCCTCTAAAGCTTGATTGAGAACACTCGGAAATAATTCTCCATATAATTGCATTTTTTCTTGAACATCATTAATGGTTTCAAAATCAGCTCGGCTATTATAAATATATCTTCCTATAAAACGATAACAATTAACCATTTCTTGTTCTAATTCATTTAAAAATCTTTGATGAAAATCTTGATTAGTTAACTTCTTAATCATATTAACCATAATTGATTGATATGGTAACCAATACTTTAATAAAACTTCTTTTCTCTTATTAGTAATATCACTTTCAGTTAATAAACAGACATCTTTAGGCATCTTACATTCATTATCAATATTAAAAGTACAGGGATATGTAAAAGGATAGCCAAAATAAGAAATATTTACTTTATCTTTACCAACGCAACGAGGTTTTAAATAAAAGATAAAATTAAAATGTTGAGTATCACCTAAAATTTGATATTCAATATCAGCACCGATAGATACTATATTATCATCTAATAATTTTATAATTTTTTCTTCAGTTATCTCACTTAAATATATTGGATTTAAGATGCATCCTCCATCATAACAATAATTACCTAGCATAAAAACCACCTAGTTAGTTATTTTATCACTATTTATTTTTACTGTCTATAATTATTGTAATTGGACCATCATTTTCTATTTTAAGAAGCATATCACTTCCAAAAACTCCAGGTAAAGTCTTTACATATTTATTTAATTCTGTATTAAATAAGTCATATAATTTAATGGCTTCACTGCCATTTAAGGCTTTGATATAACTAGGACGATTACCCTTTTTAGTATCAGCATATAAAGTAAATTGACTAATAGATAAAATACTACCATTAGTATCTAAAATGCTTTTATTCATTACTTTATTTTCATCATCAAATATTCTTAAATTAACTATTTTATTTACAATATATTTAATATCATCAAGATTATCATCTAAAGTAAAACAAGATAAAACAACTAAACCATTAGTAATTTCATTATATACTTTATTATCTATTAATACTTGACTATTTTTACTTCTTTGAATTACGACTTTCATACCTTTATTCCTTTACTTGCATATTTTTATATTTATTTAATTTATTTTTAAAATCATTAATCTCTTCTCTATTATGAACTTTAACTAGGACTTTAGAAGTAATTCCATCAAGATTATCATGATTTTTAATCTCTGCAATAGTTATATGCTCTTTAGTAGCTTCACTTATTAAATCAGTTAAAAAGTTATTATCAGTTACTGCTAATTCTATTTCCGTATAATAAGTATTATCACTATCCATATTCCATGAAACATTAACTAATCTTTCACTACTAACAACATTATGACAATCTTTTTTATGAATAGTTACTCCTTCTCCTTTAGTAATAAATCCAATAATATCATCACCCTTAACTGGATAACAACATTTAGCTAAATTATATATGATATTTGTATTGCCATCGACAATAACATCATCTTTCTTTTTAATATCATCTTTCTTTTTAATTTTATTCATTAAGATATCATCAACATCATGTTTATCTAAAGTACATAAATTAATAATATATCCTGGAGTATATCTTAAAGAACCGATAGCTAAATATAATTCTTCAATATTATCAAATTTTAAATCTTTTAAAATTTTATTTAAATTATCTTCATTTAGAGTATTATTTAAACTTAATTTTCTTTTACGAATCTCTTTTTCTAATAAATCTTGGCCTTTAGCTATATATTCTTCACGATCTTTTTTACTAAAGTAAGCTTTTATTTTAGATTTTGCTTGTTCAGTCTTAACGATATTTAACCAATCTTGATTAGGAGTAGCATTATTATTAGTAATAATTTTAACTACATCATTATTTTTTAAATTATAAGATAAAGGTACAATATTATCATTAACTATAGCTCCAGTAGTGGTATCACCAACTTTACTATGAATTCGATAAGCAAAATCAATCGGAGTAGCATCTTCAGGAAGCTCAATAACATCTCCTTTAGGAGTATAAACATAGATAAAATTACCTAAAATATTATCTTGCATTTGCATTTCAAAAGCTTTATCATCATTTTCACTATTACTTTCGATAATATTTCGAAACATTTCTAATTTTTGTTCCATTAAGCCATGGACTTTTTTAACCCCTTTTTCTTTATATGCCCAATGGGCCGCTAAACCTTTTTCAGCTATTTCATGCATTTCATAAGTTCTAACTTGTACTTCATAGACTTCATTATTTTTACCATATATAGTAGTATGCAAACTTTGATACATATTCTCTTTAGGATTAACTATATAATCTTTAAATCTTTTATTAACTGGTTTAAATTTAGAATGAATAAGACCAATAATAGTATAACAATCTTCTTCAGTATTAGCAAATATTCTTAAAGCTAAGATATCATATATTTGATTCCATGTTTTACCATTAGATAATTTATTATAAATACTATAAACACTTTTAACTCTACCTTTAATTTCATGAGGAATATTATTTTCTTTTAATAGTTTATCTAGACTATCTTTCATTTCTTCTAAATTACCTTGTAATTCCGCTGCTGTTTTATTTAATCTTTCTAAAATATCATTATAAACATCAGGCTTTAAGATTTTAAGACAAATATTTTCTAATTCACTTTTAATATAATTAATACCTAAACGATGCGCAATAGGTACTAAAACACTCATGGTTTCTTTAGCTTTTTCTTTTTGTTTTTCTTTTTTAATAGCCCAATTAGTCCGCATATTATGTAATCGATCAGCTAACTTTATATATAATACTCTAGGATCTTTAGCAAGTCCTACTAAAACTTTTCTTAAATAGATAGCAGAGCCTTCAGTTTCATCTACTAATTCTAGTTTATTTATTTTAGATAGACTATCTACAATCAAAGCGACTTCACTACCAAATTCTTTTTCCACTTCTTCAAAGGTAGTATCACTATTATTTAAAACTTCATGGATTAAAGAAGCAATAATTGTTGTATCATCTACTGCTAAATCTAATAATATTTCACATACATGTAAAGGATGAGTTATATAATCATCACCCGTTAATCTCTTTTGACCTGCATGAACTCTTTTAGCAAATTCATAAGCTTTAGTTATTTGTTCAATACTGTCTTTATAATTTTTTTCTAATCTATCATATAGTAATTCAAAACTTACTGTTGTATCTTTCATTTAATCACCTTTATATTTTCTCACAAATACTTCTAAACTAAGAGAATCAACATTTAAAATATCATCAACTAATTCGTGAATTCTCAAATTTTTCTTACCTTTCCAAATATTAGTATAACAATAATTCCAAATATCTTTTTCATTAATATTATATAATTTTTCTCTATTCAATTCATTTTTTCGTGTTATTAAGGCTGGTTTAATTCTTTCGTATAGTACCATTAATTCTATATTTTTATTATTTTCCGCCATAAAAACAATCAGCCTTTCATAAAATTATTATATACCATTTTAATTTTCTTTTAAAGGAGTATTATGAAGAATAGAAATATATTTTTAGAATCAACTATTATTCTAATTATTGGAGGCATTATTAATAAAGTTCTAGGTTTTATAATTAGAATTATTTATACTAGAATTGTTGGAGCTGAAGTAATTGGCCTCTACTCATTGGTAATGCCAACTTATTCACTTTTAATCACTGTAGCTACTTTAGCCCTGCCTACTACAATCTCTAAATTAATTGCGGAAGATAATCATAATCATGTCAAAATATTAAGTACAGCCACCATTTTAATTATGGCTATTAATAGTATTGTTTTAATTTTAATGATTTTATCTTCTTCTTTTATAGCCAATACCCTACTTCATGAAGCTCGAAGTAAAATCTTAATTATCGCAATGAGTTTAACTTTCCCTATTATTTCTATTTCTAGTATTATTAAAGGCTATTTCTATGGTAAACAAAACATGATACCTAATGTTGTTTCTAATATTATTGAACAAGTAATTAGAGGCCTTCTTATATATTTTTTAGTGCCATTAATTATGGCTAAAAGTGAAGTTTTAGCGGCAGCATCTCTTTTTATCTTTTCTTTCATTGAAGAATTAGTATCAATATTTGTTAATATGTTTTTCTTACCTAAAAATATTCATATTAATAAAAGTTCCTTTATCCCAGATAAATATACTTTAAAAAATATTTTAAGTATCTCTATTCCTACAGTATCTAGTCGGATTATTGGGAATATTGGTTATTTCTTTGAACCTATTATTTTAACTAATCTTCTTCTTTTTAGTGGTTATTCTCATAATTATATCTTAGTTAATTATGGAGCATATAATGCTTATAGTATTCCTATATTAACTGTCCCTTCTTTCTTTATTACAGCAATTTCTTCTTCTTTAATACCTGAAGTAAGTAGATGCTATCAAAGAAATAATAATAGTATTATTAAAAGATTAAAAGAAGCCATTATATTTGCCTTAATTATAGGTATATCATATTCAATTATTTTATTATTCTTTAGTAAAAATATTTTAAATATATTATATAATACTAACTTAGGTTTAAACTATATCAAAATACTTACGCCAATATTTCCTTTATTTTATATTGAATCAATCTTAATGAGTTTTTTACAAGCTATTAATAAGGCTCATATTACTATGAAAATAACGATTATTGGAGTTATTATTAAATTATTAGTATTATCTAGTACATCTTTAATTCATATCGGTATGTATTCTTTAATATTATCCGAAATAGCTAATATTTTTGTAGTAGTCTTTTTAAATATTTATTATGTTCATAAATATCTTAAAGAATTATAAATACCATAATTTTTCATTATTCTTATAAACTTCTTTAATAAAGCCACAACCAAGACACTCTTCACCTAAATATAAAACACATGCTTGCCCTGGAGTAACAGCTTTAGCACGATTTTTATATTTAACTAAGATTTCATTGTTTTCTAAATATTCTAACTCCACTAAATGATCTTCACCACGATAACGAAACTTGGCAGTACAAAATGTAGGATGAGTACTACTAATAAAATTAACATTATCAATTAAACAAGCATCACTATATAAGTATTCTTCATCACCAATAGTAACATATAAAATATTCTTTTGAACATCTTTACCACATACAAAATGTCTTTCGGTATTTCCGGATATTCCTACATTTTTTCTTTGACCAATAGTATAATTCATTAACCCTTTGTGTTTACCAATTACTTCTTTAGTTTTAACATCAATAATATCTCCAGGATTTTCTTTTAAATAATTTTTAATAAACTTTTGAAAATTACGTTCTCCAATAAAGCAAATACCCGTAGAGTCTTTTTTATCTGCGACAGGAATATTATTCTTTCTAGCAATCTCTCTTACTTCACTTTTATCTAGGTTACCTATAGGAAATAAAACATTTTTTAATTCATCAACAGTAACATCTGCTAAAAAATAAGTTTGATCTTTATTTAAATCTTTAGCTCTTAGTAATCTTCCTTTTTCTAGTCTTGCATAATGTCCAGTAGCTATATAACGAGCCCCTAATTTATAAGCTTCTTTTTTAAATAAATCAAATTTAATATACTTATTACATAACATATCCGGATTAGGAGTTCTTCCTTTTTTTAACTCTTCTAAAAAATATTTAAATACATAATCCCAATATTCTTTAATAAAATCCACTCTTTTAATTGGAACACCTAACATATCACATACTTTTTTAGCATCATTATAATCTTTCTCTTGAGGACAAATATCTTCACTTACAAAATCTTCACCATTAATAGTACTATCCCAATTCCGCATAAATAAACCAATTACATTGTATCCTTCTTGTTTTAGTAAATAAAGAGCAACAGCACTATCAACACCACCAGATACACCAACTACTACTGTTTCCATCATAAATCCTTTCTATAAACATAATTCTAATATATATTTTATTAATATCACATCTTTATTAATTAAACCACTTTTACTTTGATAATCTAAATCACTAAGTTTTACAATCTGTTCTTTAATTTCTTCTTTATTATATATTCTTAAATTACCTCTTACTTTAGTCATTTGCCATTCGGCTAGTTTTAAATTTTTCAAAACATCACTATAACTATATTTATTTTCTTCATATAATAATGTACTTAACATTAATTTAAATTCTCTATACAATAAAGAAATAATAATATTAGGTTCTGTCTTTAAAATTTTAGATTCTTCTAAATATTTAAAAATATTACTTAAATCTTTATTAATAATACTATCTACTAATTTAAAATTGTTCTCTTCAATAACTTTACTTAATAATTGTTTAACATCTTCTAATAATATTTTTTGTTCCTTACTATAATAAATCATTATCTTATTTAATTCATTGATGCATAAATCAAAATTACCTAAGTTATTTATTATATACCATAATGTTTCATCGTCAATAGTATAACCTTTAGATTTTACTATTTTATTTAATTCATTTTTCATTTCCGTTTTAGTTAAATTAGGATAATTATATAAGTTACCAGCATCTTTAATTAGATTATATATTTTCTTTTTACTATCAGCTTTACCATTTACAATAAATATTAATTTAGTCTTTTTATTTTCATTATCTAAATATTTTAATAATTTATTAATATCTTCTTTATTTTTATTACTTTCTTCTTTTTTATTAGCTAGAAAGAACTTAGCATTCTTTACTATTAAACATTTATCTTCTTCAAACATGGAAAAATAACTAGCTTCCTCTAATACTTCATCTAAAGTATTAATATCTAGATTATATGTAATAACATTATTGATGCCTTTTTTTAATTCATCTAATGTTTTTTCAATATTATAAATTGTTTCACTAACTATTAAATATGTATTCATAACTATTATTTTACTATTAAATAAAAAAAGAAGCAATTACTTCTTTAGTTTGTTTATTTTTGATATAGATAAACCTGTTATATTGTGAATAGCTTCAACTGGCATACCATAATCTAACATGCCTTTAGCATATGTAATTTTGTCTTTTTCTTCAGCTTCAAATGCAGCTTCTTCCATTTTATTTTTAACATATCTTTCAAACCCACCTTCAGCACTCTTTAAGTTCCATTCCCTTACATATTCTACAACATCATTCATTTCTTTATCTCCTCCTAACTT